>JBAPPP010000375.1:0-2640 GCA_049280175.1 Rhodanobacter sp. | reverse complement strand
CCCCTGCTCGCAGGGGAGGGTCGGGGAGGGGTCGCTCTTCGCCCAGAAGATCAAAAGCTTCACCCCCTCCCGGCCTTTCCCTGCAAGCAGGGGGAGGAGCAAATTTTGCAAGCCTTGGGAGGTGGTGCAGCTAGCTCAAGCAGATAGTTCCCAGTGCGCGACGGGAAGGCCTGAGCGGTGCCTTAAAACACCCAACTCACGACGCGCCGCGCACCGCGTATTTGCGCGCAACGTAGTCGTCCAGAATCCCGACGAATTCATTCGCGATATTGTCGCCACGCAAGGTCATCGCCTTCTCTCCATCGATGAACACCGGCGCCGCCGGCGTCTCGCCATTGCCGGGTAGTGAGATGCCGATATTCGCGTGCTTGGATTCACCCGGGCCGTTGACGATGCAACCCATCACGGCAAGCGTAAGGTTCTCCACGCCGTCGTACTTGATGCGCCATAGCGGCATCTGTTCGCGCACATGTTCTTGCACCGTCTTGGCCAGCTCCTGGAAGAACTCGCTGGTGGTGCGTCCACAACCCGGACAGGCAGTGACCAGCGGCGTAAACGAACGCAGGCCCATCGTCTGCAGCAGCTCCTGCGCCACGATCACTTCACCGGTGCGCGAGGCGCCCGGCTCGGGCGTGAGCGAGATGCGGATGGTGTCGCCGATGCCTTCCTGCAGCAGTACTGCCAGCGCGGCGCTGGATGCGGTGATGCCCTTGGAACCCATGCCGGCTTCGGTCAGGCCCAGATGCAGCGCGTAGTCGCAGCGTGCGGCGAGGTCGCGATAGACCGCAATCAATTCCTGCACGCCGGATACCTTGCACGACAGGATGATGCGGTCGCGCGCGAGACCGATTTCCTCGGCACGTGCAGCGGAGTCCAGCGCCGAGCGGATCAACGCCTCGCGCGCCACATGCGAGGCATCCCAGGGTTCGGCGCGGCTGTGGTTCTGGTCCATCAAGGTGGCAACCATGCTCTGGTCGAGCGAACCCCAGTTCGCACCGATGCGCACCGGTTTGCCGTAGCGCAATGCCATCTCGATGATGGCGCCGAACTGGCTGTCTTTTTTCTTGCCGAAACCGACATTGCCTGGGTTGATGCGGTACTTCGCCAGCGCCTCGGCGCAGGCCGGTTCGTGCTCGAGCAATTGATGGCCGTTGTAGTGGAAGTCGCCGATGATCGGCACGTCCACACCCATCATCGCCAGCCGCTCGGCGATGCGCGGCACCGCGGCGGCGGCGGCCGGCGTGTTCACCGTGATGCGCACCAGTTCGGAGCCGGCGCGGGCCAGCTCGGCGATCTGCTTCGCGGTGCTGGCCGGATCTTCGGTATCGGTATTGGTCATCGACTGCACCACGATCGGCGCGCCGCCACCGACCATGATCTTGCCGATCTGCACGGCCACGCTGGGGCGGCGCAAACCCGTTTCAGCGACAACTGCCTTGGCTGGACTTGGGGACGAAGAAGACATTGCGTTCATGAAAATCTTGGGCCGGATCGTACTGCCGCGATGGTGGGGCGGCGAAGCCGCAAGGATAGCCGAAGCACGGTTACAACTTCAGCGTCGCAACGCCACCTGGAGCAATCGACGTTGCAGACGATCGGCGATGGTGACCGGCGTGGTTAGGCCCATCCGCGCCAGCGCCGCGGCCTCACCCGCTGCCACCGGCCCAGGCCGACACAGGCCACGCAGCAGTCCGAGTTTGCCGCGCCAATGGCTGGCCGATGCCTGCAATCCGTTCAATGCCGGTAGCAGGCGTTGCTCGACTTCGGTGAAATCGCTGCCGAACGGAAACGCCGGCAGCAGCCCTTTCTGGCGCAGCGGTGCCAGCGCTTCGTGCAGAAACTCCGGACGATGGCGCCGCCATGCCTCGGGTATGACGAAATCCGCCGCCAGCTTGCGATGCGATTTTGCTTCGGCGCAAAGTGCATCGAGAAAGCGCGCGTCGCAGATCGACAGCATCGCCTCGATGCACTCGTTGTCGCTCTTGCCACGCAGATCGGCGACGCCGTATTCGGTAACGAATACATCGCGCAGATGACGTGGAATGGTGGTGTGGCCGTAGTTCCAGCGAATATTGCTTTCAATGCCGCCGTGGACTTTCCGGGTCGAGCGCAACAAGAGCGCCGAGCGGCCGCCGGGCAGTTCGTGTGCCATCGCCACGAAGTTGTATTGGCCGCCGACGCCGCTGACTACCTCACCATCCTGCAACCCATCGGAGATCGCCGAACCGAGCAGGGTCGCCATCATGCAGGTGTTGAAGAAGCGCGCGTCGCGACGCTGCAGCATCGCCAGCGCCTGATGATCGCCATACAACTGGTTGACGTTGGAAACCGGACCCATGTTGATGGCGCCCGGGTCAGCCGCTTCGGTGGCCTGCAGCCATTCGTACAGTTCACGCGTGCCCAGGAAAAAAGCTCCGCGCAGATAGTGGCCGCCCGGCACATCGTCAGCCAGCCGGCCTGCCGCAGAAGCGCGTTCCAGCCCGAGGTTGTCCCAGCTACGACGTTTCAGGACGCCAGCACGCTGCAGATGCATGAAGCCGTCCATCACCATTTCGCTGGCGCCGTACAACCCCAGCTTGAATGGCGCCAGACCGCCCAGCCACGCCGCCAGTGCATGAGTGCTGCCGGTAGGGTCCAGCG
>JBAPPP010000374.1:0-2067 GCA_049280175.1 Rhodanobacter sp. | reverse complement strand
GTAACGCAGCTAGCTGACCGGTGCGGGTGAATGGCGTGGTATCGCGATCCGCCACGATCGCGCGGGCGATGCGCCGGCTGTGACGCTCCTCGCCATAGTTCCACAGCACATCGGCGATCTCGCGCTCGTCTGCACGCGCCAGGAAATCGGCCGCGCTTTCGCCCTGACTGGTGTCCATGCGCATGTCCAGCGGCGCGTCGGCCATGAAGCTGAAGCCGCGCGCGGCCTCGTCCAGCTGCGGCGAGGACACTCCCAGATCGAGCAACACGCCATCCAGCCCGGCGTCGGTTTCGCTCCACTCGGCGAGCGAGGAAAAATTGGCATGCCGGATCAGCACGCGTGGATCTCCGGCGAACTCGGCCTGCGCTGCGGCAATCGCTGTCGGATCTCGATCCATCAACAACAGGCGACCGTCAGGACCGAGGCGCGACAGCACGGCGCGGGCATGACCACCGCGACCGAACGTGCCATCGAGATAACGCCCGCCTGCCTGCACGGCGAGACCCTCCACTGCTTCACCCAGCATCACCGGGATGTGCTGCAATTGCTGCTCCGTCATGCCGCACTCCCAACCCCAGCGCACGCGTCTTAGAGACGCAGATCCGCCATGTCGTCACTGATTTCGTCTTCACCGATGGTCTGGCGGATCTTCGCCAGATGCGCTTGCTCGCTCCAGAGCTCGAACTTGTTACCCATGCCCAGCAGCACTGCCTTCTTTTCGATGCCGGCGGCACTGCGCTGGCTCGCCGGCAGCAGGATGCGTACAGCGCTATCCGGCTCGACCAGGGCCGCCGCACCGACCAGCTTCATCTGCAACGCGCGGTGCACCGCTTTGACGCTGGAGAGGGCGTTCACCTGATCGCGCACGCGCTCCCATTCCGCCTGCGGAAACAGCCACAGACAACCCGACTCAAACGGGTTGTAGGTGATCACCAGACGATTGGCGCACTCGCCCATCACCGACTCGCGGTACGCGGTCGGGATGGCCACTCGGCCCTTGTCGTCTACAGTGATGGCGGTTTCGCCTTGGAACACGGTCGCAAACTCCACTAAAACCCACGATTTCACACCGGAACCCACGATAGTCTCGCCCCATGAGACTGTCAAGGGAATTTCGCTTGTGAATCAAGGAGAAAGGCGAAGTTGTGACTGCATTTCCAGCGCTTTCTCACGAACCTTCGCAAGGTGGTTGAAAGCAAGGGATTTTTTAGTTCAATCGCCATGCGATTACGGCGTCTGACACGGATGAAATCTGGCGCCGCAAGGCCGTCGCGATGAATCAGCGTTCATCCCCGGCACCCGCATGCGCACCCTTGGCGTGAGTACAGCCACGCCAAGGGTGAAACGCAAAGAGGTGGAGTCGGCCTGTAAGCCGGGTTCTGTACGTCTTGCGACGCGACAGTCATTCCTCTCGGCCAGACGTCGCCGTCTGGCTCCAGCAACCTACCCGGGAACAACGCGGGCCGCGTTATCGTTCCCCTATTTGGTCTTGCTCCGAGTGGGGTTTACCGTGCCACGCGACGTTGACCCCGCGTGCGGTGCGCTCTTACCGCACCCTTTCACCCTTACCACGCACATCCGAAGATGCCGTTCGGCGGTCTGCTCTCTGTTGCACTGGCCGTCAGCTCACGCTGCCCAGGAGTTACCTGGCACTCTGCCCTATGGAGCCCGGACTTTCCTCGATGCACTTGCGTGCGACGCGACTGTCCGGCCGACTCCACCGCCCAGTCTAGTGGGAGCGCACGCTGGGCGCGATGCTTTTCGGGGGCGATGTTTGCTGGCCTGCGTTTTCAGGACATTCGGGTAGGCATCACACGCAGGAACCATGCGCTTCGCCGGATGATCAAGAGCCCCACCTCTCCCACCCCCCCTGCAAGCAGGGGGAGGAGCAAAGCAAGCCGCCACAGCCTCGCCTGCCAGCGCTCCCCCGATGCGCTCCCTCCCCTGCCTGCAGGGGAGGGCTGGGGTGGGGTCGCTCTTTGCTCCAATACCGACGACAGCAGGCCGTAGGTTGGGGTGAGCGCCAGCGATGCCCAACATTCCCGCGGCAACGATGTTGGGCATCGC
>JBAPPP010000373.1:0-3915 GCA_049280175.1 Rhodanobacter sp. | reverse complement strand
GCGCAGCGATGCCCAACAATGACCTCAGACCACAAAGGCGTTGGGCATCGCTGCGCTCACCCCAACCTACGTGGAGCACGACCTGAGCGGCGAGCAGGCGGAGGAGCTCCGACGCTGACTGTACCTGGTTCCCTCCACCCACCGTTCGCCCTGAGCGTAGCCGCATAGCGGCGAAGTCGAAGGGTGGCGCGAGGCTTCGACTTCGCGCCTTCAGCGCTACGCTCAGTCCGAACGGTTTTCGGTGAGCGGCCACTGAATGAGACTCGGAAAAGACGAAGGCCACCATTAAGGCGGCCTTCTCGGTTCTATGAGGCTTGAAAAGACGAAGGCCGCCATTGAGGCGGCCTTCCCGGTTTTATGAGGCTTGAAAAGACGAAGGCCGCCATTAAGGCGGCCTTCGTTTACAATTGGTGCCCAGGAGAGGACTCGAACCTCCACGAAGTTGCCCCCGCTAGCACCTGAAGCTAGTGCGTCTACCAATTCCGCCACCTGGGCAGGTGTCACACCGCTCTGCGAGCTGCGTGAGCCGCGTAATGTAGGCATCTGTCGGTAGCTTGTCAACACTTTTTCACCCTCATTACATCGCGTCGTGTCATTCTCCGCGCCGCGCACACCACAAGGATATTTAGTGACCAGAAAAACTCCCCCGCAACCTGGCAAAGGTCAGGATTCCCCACCCGGCAAAGGTCGGGCGAAGGCCGCCGGCCCGAAGCCGCAAGCCGGCGCATCGACCGGACAACGACGCAACAAGGCTGCCGCAGGCGCCGTGCGCGATCCCCATCTTGATCCCCATGCGGATCGCGAGGCGCAGCGTTATGCGCGCCCGATCCCGAGCCGCGAGGCGATTCTCGCCCTGCTCGAAGAGCGCGGCGAACTGCTGACCGAGGCACGCATCGCCGAGGCGCTGAATATCGATGACGAAGCTGATCTCGAAGCGCTGCGCAAGCGTCTCGGGGCCATGGTGCGCGATGGCCAGCTGCTGCTCGGTCGGCGGGGCGGTTATGCACCGACCCAGAAGCTGGACCTGATCGCTGGCGTCGTGCTGGCCAATGCCGAGGGCTACGGCTTCCTGCGCCCCGACGAGGGCGGCGATGATCTTTATCTATCACCGCAGCAGATGCGCGCGGTAATGCATGGCGATCGCGTGCTTGCCAGCGTCGTCGGCATCGACCGGCGTGGCCGCAAGCAGGGCGCCATTGCCGAAGTACTGCAGCGTCGTTCGCCGCGATTGGTCGGCCGCGTGGTGATCGAAAACGGCGTGACACTGGTGGCGCCGGACGATCGTCGGCTGAACCAGGACGTGATGATCAAGCCGGGACAGGAGCAGGGTGCACGCTCCGGCCAGATCGTGGTGGTCGAGATCACTGATCCACCGACGCCGCATCGCGGCCCGATGGGCGAGATCCGCGCCGTGCTGGGTGACCGGCTGCAGCCATCGCTGGTGGTTGAGATGGCGATTGCCAGCCATGACCTGCCGCACGAATGGCCGCCCGAAGTACTGCGCGATGCCGCACAAGTTGAATCCGAGGTGACAGCCGCCGAACGCGAGGGCCGCACCGATATCCGGCAGTTGCCGCTGGTGACTATCGATGGTGCCGACGCACGCGATTTCGACGATGCGGTGTATGCCGAGCCGAAGCGTGGTGGTGGCTGGCGACTGATCGTGGCGATCGCCGACGTGTCGCACTATGTGCAGATCGGCAATGCGCTGGATCGCGAGGCCTATGACCGCAGCACCTCGACCTACTTTCCCGGTTTCGTGGTGCCGATGTTGCCGGAGACACTGTCCAACGGCATCTGTTCGCTGAATCCGAAAGTCGAGCGGTTGTGCATGGTCTGCGACATGCAGGTCGATGCCGAAGGCAACGTCGTCAAGTCGAAGTTCTACGACGCGGTGATGCGCTCGCACGCGCGGCTTACCTACGACAAGGTGTGGCAGGTCGTCGGATTGCGCGAGGCCGATGCCATCCATGAAGTGGCCGATGTATTGCCGCAACTGGAAAACCTGCACGCGCTTTACAAGGCGATGGCGCAGCAGCGCAAACGCCGCGGCGCGATCGATTTCGAGACGCCGGAAGTGAAGTTCCGGCTCGACCAGACCGGTGGCGTGGAGTCGATGGGCGCCACCGAGCGCAACGACGCACACAAGCTGATCGAGGAATGCATGATCGCCGCGAACGTGCAGGCGGCGCTGTTCCTGGAGAAGAAGAAAATTCCCGCACTGTTCCGCGCGCATGAGCCGCCGCCGGCAGAGAAGTACGAGGATCTGCAGCAGTTCCTGCGCGAGTTCAAGTTGAGCATGCCGCCGGTAGACAAAGTCACGCCGGGCGACTTCTCCGAGATCCTGCGCATGGTGCACGATCGCCCCGAGCGCGAGCTGATCCAGAACGTGTTGCTGCGCTCGCAGAGCATGGCGGCGTATCAGCCGGACAACCGCGGCCACTTCGGCCTGTCGTTGCAGGCGTATGCGCATTTCACCTCGCCGATTCGTCGTTATCCGGATCTGCTGGTGCATCGGGCGATCCGCTATGCGTTGACCGGCGGCAAGCCGAGCGACTACAGCTACAGCCCCGGCGAAATGGCGGCGATGGCGGTGCATTGTTCGCAACGCGAACGGCGTGCCGAAGAGGCCGAGCGCGATGTCGACGAGCGCTTCAAGTGTGCGTGGATGGAGAAGCACATCGGCAGCGAGTTCGAGGGCGTCGTCACCGGTGTGACGTCGTTCGGCTTGTTCGTGGAGCTGGACGAGTCGAAGGTGTCCGGGCTGGTCCACATCTCCCAGCTCGCCAACGACTACTACCACTTCGATGCGATTCGAAAACTGCTGAAGGGCGAGCGCACAGGTACGCAGTTTCGTCTTGGTGACCATGTGCGCGTGCAGGTGCTGCGTGCGAGCCTGGAAGATCGCAAGATCGATTTCCGACTGGTGGCACCGCGCGCGGTGGTCACTCCGCCGGTGGGTACCGCCAAGGCATACGACTACTCTGCCAGTGGCGAGCGGTATTCCTTGCCGAAAAAGCCCGCCAAGCCAGCCAGCGAGCCGGGCATGTTTGGCCGGGCCGCGAAGGCGATCGGCCGCGCATTCGGTCGGCGCGACAAGGTGGTGCCGGAAGCGGTGGCACCCAGCGAGCCGTTACCCAGCGGGCGGATAGTGAGGGATAATCCGCCGCCGCGTTCGCGCGCTTCCAAGCCATCCGACGAAGGAAACCATCGTCCCCGCCGTGGTGCGGCACCCGCTCAGTCCGAACCGCCGAAGTCCGGATCGGGCCGTTCCAGCCGCGGCAAAGCACAGGGTCAAAGCCATCAGCCAGCCAAGCCGACGCCAGCACCAGCCGGTGGTGGCCGTAAGCGCGGTGCACGCAAACCGAAACCGAAAGGCAAGCCATGAGTGAAAGTTGGATCGTCGGGATCAACCCGGTCGAAGGCGCATTGAGCAATGACGCCGAGCGCGTGCGCGAGCTGATGGTCGAACAGGGCCAGCGGAATGCGCGCGTGCTGGAGTTGGCTGAGCGTGCAAAGGCTTTGAAGATTCCGGTAAATCACCGGCCACGCGAGCAGCTGGACAAGGTCGCTGGTGAAGCACGTCATCAAGGCGTCGTTGCGCTATACGAAGCACCACCGCTGGCGCACGAAAACGACCTGGCTGCGCTGATGGAGCGTGACGGTAGCGACACGCTGGTGCTGGTGCTGGACGGCGTCACCGACCCGCACAATCTCGGTGCCTGCCTGCGCAGCGCGGCGGCGGCGAAAGTCACCGCGGTGATCGTGCCGAAGGATCGCGCGGTCGGCCTTACGCCGGTGGTGCGTCGTGCCTCGGCCGGCGGCGCCGATCGGGTGCCGCTGATCGCGGTGACCAACCTGGCCCGCACGTTGCGCGAGCTGAAGGACGCCGGTGTGTGGATTACCGGTCTGGAT
>JBAPPP010000372.1:0-10024 GCA_049280175.1 Rhodanobacter sp. | reverse complement strand
GGATCAACCGATGGTGCCGTCAATCGGTGACGAAGCGGAGGCATAGCGCTTGCGTGGAATCCGGCCGGCGCGGAACGCGGCGCGTCCGGCCTGGATCGCCAGCTTCATCGCATGCGCCATCAGCACCGGGTCCTTCGCGCCAGCAATGGCGGTGTTCATCAGCACGCCGTCGCAGCCCAGCTCCATCGCTATCGCCGCATCGGAGGCCGTGCCGACGCCGGCGTCGACGATGATCGGCACCTTCGCGTTCTCGACGATCTCCAGCAGGTTGTAGCGATTCTGGATACCCAGGCCCGAGCCAATCGGCGCGGCCAGTGGCATCACCGCGACGCAGCCGATGTCTTCGAGGCGCTTGGCCAGGACCGGGTCGTCGGTCGTATAGACCATCACGTCGAAACCGTCGGCGACCAGAATTTCGGCCGCTTTCAGTGTTTCCACCACGTCGGGAAACAGCGTGCGCTGGTCGGCCAGTACCTCGAGTTTTACCAGTTTGTGGCCGTCGAGCAGCTCGCGCGCCAGCTTGCAGGTGCGCACCGCATCGGCCGCGTTGTAGCAACCGGCGGTGTTCGGCAACAGGGTGAATTCCTGCGGCGGCAGCGCTTCGAGCAGGCTGGGCTGGCCGGCGTCCTGGCCGAGGTTCACGCGACGGATTGCCACCGTGACAATCTCCGCGCCGGCGGCCTGCGAGGCGCGGCGGGTTTCGTCGAAATCCTTGTACTTGCCCGTGCCGGTGAGCAGGCGCGAGCCGTAGCTCTTGCCGGCAATGATCAGTGGATCGGCGGAATCATAGGTCTTGATATTCATGCTGTGTTGTTTGCCTGTCGAGAAATGCGACGCAGCTGATCAGCCGCCGCCGATCGCGTGGACGATTTCGATCTGATCGCCGTCGACGAGCGTGCGGGTGGCGTGCAGGCTGCGCGGGACGATCTCCCGGTTTACTTCCACTGCAACACGCCGTCCGGCGTAGCCGGCGTCGTCGAGCAGCTGGGCGACCGTGGTGTGCGGGTTGCAGTCGAGTGGACTGCCATTGAGCGTGATGGACATCGGCACATTCTAGCCGGATTGCGCGGCGTCCTTCGCTGCATGACGCCACAAAGGCATTCCTGGGGCAGGTAGCTTTTGCATGCCATGGAAGACCTGAGTCCACCGTCTTCACCAAGGTGTGTCGGGCTGGTTTTAGTGCGGACGCTTCAGTCTCGTAGGTCGGTGATTCTGCGCCGATCGAATTCGCATTCTGCCGGATTGAAATGACCGGGTCAGCTCGGTCCGGACCAGCTGGCCGTTCAGCGTAAGAAGGCCGAAGTCGGCGAGGCCGGCGAGGCGCATGCTGCTGCCGTCCGAGCTCGATTGCAGGTGCGGTTGCAGGCCACCCCAGGACAACTTTCGCGGCACTCGACAGTTCCCACCGCAAGAGTCCCGGGTTACCATCCGCCGACAAAGCGGGTGTAGCTCAATGGTAGAGCTGTAGCTTCCCAAGCTACTGACGAGGGTTCGATTCCCTTCACCCGCTCCATTCCCTCGATCCCCACCGAGCACCCTCGAATTCACATGGCGGATCTGATCAAAGCGGATCTGGTCAAGACCGATCTGATCAAGGCGGATCCGGTCGACGCCAGTCTGATCACCCTGGGCTGGCGCGAGCGGCTGGCATTGCCACAGCTTGGCATCAGCATGCTCAAGGCCAAACTGGATACCGGCGCGCGCAGCAGTTCGCTGCATGTCGACACGCTCGAGAGTTTTCAGCGGGACGGTGTCACCTGGCTGCGCTTCACCATGCATACGAGTCGGCGTCAGCCGGCTGACGTATGCTGCGAAGTGCCGGCACTGGATCGACGCACAGTCACCGATACCGGAGGTCGGCGCACCGAGCGCTGGTTTATCCGTAGTGAGCTGGAACTGGCCGGACAGTGTTTCAGCGTCGACATCAATTTGACCGATCGTCGGCATATGCTGTTTCCACTCTTGCTTGGCCGCAGCGCTCTGACCGGTCGCTTTTCGGTTGACCCGTCACTTTCCTACACCCAGTCGCGGCCGCAGCTGATGGCCACCGACCATTGACGATGGCCCCTGTATGAAGATTGCGATCCTGTCGCGCAACACACGCCTGTATTCCACCAAGCGACTGGTCGATGCGGGACGCGAACGCGGTCACGTGGTCCGCGTGCTCGATCCCCTGCGCTGCTACGTGCGCATCGCGCCTGGCGCCGTGGCGATCCGCTACAAGGGCAAGGAAGTGCGCGATATCGATTGCGTGATACCGCGCATCGGCACCTCCAGCACGTTCTACGGCACCGCCGTGCTGCGTCAGCTCGAAATGATGGGCGTGTATACCCCCAACCCGTCCGACGCCGTATTACGGGCACGCGACAAACTGCGCTGCCTGCAGATTCTCGCTGCGCAGGGCATCGACATGCCGGTCACAGTATTCGGCGACAACCCGGACGACACCGCCGACGTGCTCGCCTTGCTCGGTGACCCGCCGCATGTGATCAAACTCAACGAAGGCAGTCAGGGCACCGGCGTGGTGCTGGCCGAGAAGCGCAGCGCATCGCAAAGCGTGATCGAGGCGTTTCGTGGGTTGTACGCGAACTTCCTGGTGCAGGAGTTCATCGCCGAAGCCAAGGGCAGCGACCTGCGCTGCTTCGTGGTCGGCAAAAAAGTAGTGGCCGCGATGCAACGCGATGCCAGTCCGGGCGAATTCCGCGCAAACCTGCACCGCGGCGGTACGGCCGTGGCGGCGACCTTGAGCGCGGAGGAAAAGCGTATCGCCGTGCGCGCAGCCGGTGCGCTGGGACTGGGTATCGCCGGTGTCGATCTGTTGCGCTCCAACCGCGGCCCGTTGCTGCTCGAAGTGAATGCTTCGCCGGGTCTGGAAGGTATCGAAGAGGCGACCGGCATCGATGTAGCTGGCGCCATCATCGACCTGCTGCAGACCCAGGCGAGCGACGCGCCAGCGGCCGTGCGGCCGCGCCGCGCCGTACTTCGAAAGGTATAGAAGGGGCGTCGCCTGCGGCCGTTTGAGCTACGAAGAAGATAGTACGAAAATCTTCGTTGACAGCATTCCCGTGACTGTTTTAGGATCGAGCGCAGGTAGATCCAGCGTCAGGTTCCCCGCGTCGGGGTGCGGCTTGGTCGGGGGTAGTTAAGCATGAAATTGAAGACTTGGCTGGTCGGCGTAGCCGTGGGCGCAGCATTGTTGCAGGTGGGGATTGTCCAGGCGAAGACGGAGGTGGTCGTCAAGGCAGACAACAAGGATGACTTTGCGGCTGTGGTCAGCGCCGTACATCAGCAGATGCAGCCCGGCGGACACTATGAGTTCACCAGCAAAAAGGATCGGGAAGCGATCGACACGCAATTCGGCGAGATGCAGTCGTTGTTCGAGAAGTACGGCACGGTCGCTCAGATGGATCAGGGCGCGAAGGTTCAGCTGTTCAACGAGCAGGAAGCCGTCAACGCTATCCTGACCCATAGCGACAGCAACCGTCTGGTCTGCGAACACATTGCGCCGCTTGGATCGAACATTCCCAAGACAGTCTGCAGGACCTACGGCGAAATTCAGCAGGAACAGCGCGACAGTCAGCGCTACATGAACAACTATCAGCAGGTGCCCCAGTTCAAGGGTGGTCATTGAGCAGCATTTGCAACCGTAATGGCCGGCGAAGCAGGTTCTACCCTCTTTACGAAGCGGGATTGACATGAAAGCACAAGCGTCTGGTGTACCGAGACCCACCGAAGCGGAGCTCGAGATCCTGCACATATTGTGGGCGCGTGACGCGTGTACTGTGCGGGAAGTGCACGATGTACTGAGTGTCGGAGAGACCAGCGGTTACACCACGGCGCTGAAGCTGTTGCAGGTGATGCACGCCAAGGGACTGGTGGAGCGCGATGATGCACAGCGTGCTCATGTATACCGTGCGGCGGTCAGCAAAGAGCGTACCCAGAAGCGGTTCCTGCTGGACATCGTGCAGCGGGTGTTTGACGGTTCGTCCTCGCAGCTGGTGCTGCATGCGCTGGGTAGCCAGCGTGCCAGTCGCGAGGAGCTGCGCGCAATCCGCAGCCTGTTGAACAAACTCGACAAGGACGCGCCGTGATGGATGCACTGCCGTTGATTCTTGCCAGCGCCCACCTGATCGGCTGGACACTCGTGCATTTTGTCTGGCAGGGCGCGCTGCTGGGTCTGGTGTATGCGGCGGTACGGGCCATGCTGCCGCGCGGCGAAGCACGCTATCGGTTCGGCATGGCCATGCTGATAGCGCTTGCCTTGTGTCCCTTGCTGACGGTGTGGCGAATGCTCGAAGCGCCTGCGTCGTTGGTGCTGACAGCTGGGACGATGGTGAGCTCGACGGCCATCAGCGACGGCGCCGCTTCGGGTAGTACATGGACATGGGATAGCGGGCTCGATGCCGCCTTGCCCTGGCTCGTGCTGGCCTGGTCTTTGGGCGTGCTGCTGCTGTCGTTGCGTGCATGGCGGCAATGGCGCGGACTGAAGGCGCTGGTGCGGATGGCCGAGCAGTTGCCGGTATGGCAGGTGCGGGTCAACGACATGGCGAAACGATTTGGTTTGCGTCGACGCGTGACGGTGCTGTGCAGCAAGGTCATCGCGACGCCGGCTCTGGTGGGCTGGATGCGGCCGGTGATTCTGTTGCCGATGGCGGTGGCGTGCAGTTTCCCGGTGGCGCAGGTCGAGCTGATCCTTGCTCACGAGCTCGCGCATTTGCGTCGCTGGGATCCGCTCGCCAATCTATTTCAGGTCGTGCTGGAAACCATCTATTTCTACCATCCCGTGGTGCATTGGATTTCGCGGGATGTGCGCAACGAACGCGAAATCTGCAGCGATGAGCTGGCACTTTCCATCGGCGGCGGCGACCGGCACGAGTTCGTGGCGGCATTGGCCGAGCTGGGTGAATTGCGTGAGCGACACGGTTCGCTGCTGCTTGCTGCCAGCGGTGGCGTCTTGCTCGATCGTGTGCAGCACATGGTCGTGCCGATGCAGGAGGCCCCCCGCGCACGCACGCCAGCCCGTTTTGTCGCGGTGCTGCTCGGCGCTGTACTGGTGTCGCTCACGCTGCGACTTGAGTGGAAACAGGCCCAGCTGCAGCGCAACCTGACCGATTCCATCATGCAGCTGCAGTCGATGATCGCCCCGTCATGGTTGCCGTTGGCACAGTTGCATGTCGCGTGGCATCTGTCCGATCTGGCACCCGCGCATCCCGTAGTGGCGCGTCCCCTGATGGACGCCTCGGCCATGGTCGCCACGCCGAGTCCGCTCGCTTCACCGCGCGCCACGACGGCGGCGATATTGCCGCGTCCGACACAGTTGCTGATTTCCGACCTGCTGCCGGCGCATGGCGTGTCAGTTGCGCCTGTTGCCGAACCGGTGGCGCCGCCCGCTTCGGCCGTGCCGCCGATGCCCATGCCGATTCGCATGCGCCAGCCGATCTATCCGCAGAACGCGCTGGCGCGCGGCATCGAGGGGCAGGTCGTGGTGGAGTTTGGCCTGGCCATCGATGGCAGTGTGCAGGATTTGCATGTGATCAGCGCACAGCCTGCGGACGTGTTCGATCAGTCGGCCATCCAGGCGATGCGTGGCTGGAAATATGCGTTGTCGTCGGATGCATTTACGCAGCGGCGATACCGTCAGACTCTGGTGTTCACGTTGAATGCGGCCACCAGGGGCGGCACTCAGTCAAGCACGCACGCTGGCGACGAAGTTCAGGCGCGAGTCGGCTGCCGGGTTGCCACCGGGACGCTGATTTGTCGCCTGCCTGGCGATACGGATTCGCATGTGGCCGGAGCGGCCGGGCAGCAGTGAGTTGTGGCGTTCGAGGTCGCGGCATGCTGCGGATAGCGGAAGCTTGCTTAACGGTGGAGCGGGTATCGGTTAACCACACCGTAACCCGGGACAACCTATAAAGCATGCACTGTCGATGTGCCTGACACTCCAACCGGCGAGGTTCTAGCGACGGCAGATGATGGTATCTGGGCTGTAGCTTGGGTCCAGGTGTGGCGACGGCGAGTCGTGCATCTGGGCCTTTTTCTTGCCTGCGTGATTTTTGTGTTCAGTTTCGCGCGGCGATCGGGCGCGCTTCCCCCCAACAAGCTTGTTAAGCTTGTTAAGCTTGTAACCCCAGCCGTTCCATGTCCGGCTGCGCAGGAGTGACACATGCGCGTTCTGGTGATCGAAGACAACAGCGATATCGCGACCAACATCGGCGACTATCTGGAAGACCGCGGCAACGTGGTCGATTTTGCGGGCGACGGCGTCACCGGCCTGCATCTGGCCGTGGTGCACGATTTCGACGTGATCGTGCTGGACCTTACCTTGCCTGGCATGGACGGTCTGGAAGTGGCGCGCAAGCTGCGTCACGAGGCGCACAAGCAGACCCCGATCCTGATGCTGACCGCGCGCGACGCGCTGGAGCAGAAGTTGACCGGTTTCGAATCCGGCGCCGACGACTACATGACCAAGCCGTTCGCGCTGCAGGAACTCGCCGCGCGGCTGGAAGTGCTGGCGCGCCGCGGCAAGGGCCCGCAAAGCCGCGTGCTGAAGGTGGCCGATCTCACGTTCAATCTAGACACGCTGACGGTGAATCGCGAGGGCAAGTCGATCCAGTTGAATCCGATCGGCCTGAAATTGCTGCAGGCGCTGATGGAGGCGAGCCCGTCGGTAGTCACCCGGCAGGATCTGGAACAACGTGTATGGGGCGAAGAGCTGCCAGACAGCGATTCGCTGCGCGTGCATATCCACGGTTTGCGTGCGGCGATCGACAAGCCGTTCGAGAAACCGTTGATCCATACGCGGCACGGCATTGGCTATAGGATGGTCGAGCCGGATGCAGTCCAGGCGTAAGCTTCGCTTTCGATTGATTGTCTCCTTCGCGCTGTTCGGCTTCGGCCTCAGCGCGTTGTTTGCTGTGGCTTCGTTGTATGTGCGAGCCAAGGTCGAGAACCAGTTGATCACCGCCAGTCTGCAGGGCGATGTCAATCAAGCAGTCGAGAACAAGCACCAGCATCCCGATCAGCCGCTCAAATCCGACCTGATCGATGCATGGCTGTGGAGCGATCGGACGATCTACAAGGCGCCTCTGGCGTGGCAAACCCTGGCCACCGGTGTCTACGACATCAACGACCTGGATGAGGGCGGGCGTCCCAGGCACTACAAGCTGGCGGTGTGCCGCAAGTACGGCCTGATTGCATTCCTCAGCTATGACATCAGTCGCGAGGACCTCGGCAAGCGGCAGCTGGTGGCATCGCTGGTGGGCGCTGTGGTGTTGTTCAGCCTGTTGTCGCTGGCCATTGGGCTATGGCTTTCGCGCAAGGTGCTCAAACCAGTCAGCGAGCTGGCCAATCGCCTGCGCGACTTTCGCAAGGCCGGCAAGGCCGAGCCGCTGGCGCCGCATTTTGCCGATGATGAGGTCGGTGAGCTGGCGCATGCGCTGGACGAATATTCCGAGCGGCTCACCGCGATGGTCGAACGCGATCGCGAGTTCAATTCCGACGTCAGCCACGAATTGCGCACACCATTGGCGGTGATCGCCAGCACCACGGAATTGCTGCAGGGTTCACCCGACCTGACGGAAAAACTGAGCGAGCGCCTGAAGCGCATCGAACGCGCTTCGCGGCAGGCAACCGAACTGATCGAAGCCCTGTTGCTGCTGTCGCGCGCCGAGCGGCGTGGGCCGACGCGTGGCGAAACCACCGAGGTGGGCAGGGTCGCCGCCGACGTGATCGAAAGCCAGCGTCCGCAGATGCGCGGTAAGCCACTGACCATCGACCTGGTCGTCAACGAGCCGGTCAATGTCAACGCGCCGGCTTCGGTATTGTCGGTGGCACTTACCAACCTGATCGGCAACGCGATCAAGTACACGCTCGAAGGCAGTGTGCTGGTCGAAGTGGGGCAGGGTCGCATCGAAGTGATCGACACCGGCCCTGGCATCAAGCCGGAAGACGCCGAGCGATTGTTCCAGCGTGGCGTGCGCGGTGAAGGCGCTGGCGGCAGCGGCGCGGGCCTCGGCCTGGCGATCGTGCGCCGGCTATGCGAACTCTACGGCTGGGACGTGTCGATGCGTCCGCGTAGCGACGCCAACGGTGCGATAGCCAGCATCGTATTCAGTTAAGCGCGGAAAGGGCGACGGCCGTTGGTTGGGGTGAGCGCAGCGATGCCCAACAGGTACGTACCTCATACTTCAAGCATCCCGCCAATACGTTGGGCATCGCCGCGCTCACCCCAACCTACTCACCGGGACGCGTCGATGCGCCCCCCCAATCAGACGTTTTCCAGCCAGCCCCACTGGTCGTTGGTCTTGCCGGTGAACAGGCCGAAGAACAACTCCTGCAGGCGGCGGGTAACCTGGCCGGCCTTGCCCGCACCGACCTGTTTGCCGTCGACCGAACGGATCGGCGTGATTTCGGCGGCAGTGCCGCACATCAGCAGTTCGTCGGCGAGGTAGAGGTATTCGCGGGGAATATCGCGTTCGACCACTTCGATGCCATCTTCGCGGGCCAGTGTCTTCAAAGTGTCGCGGGTGATGCCGGCCAGGATCGAGGCGCTGGCAGGAGTGGTGTGCAGTACGCCGTCGAACACCAGGAATAGGTTTTCGCCCGCGCCTTCGCTGAGCAGGCCGGTGGAGGCCAGCGCGATGCCTTCGCCGAAGCCGAGTCGGCGTGCTTCGCGCGCGATCAGCTGGCCGGACAGGTAGTTGCCGCCCGCCTTGGCGCCCGCCGGGATGGTGTTCGGCGCGAACCGCTGCCAGCTGGAGACACAGGCGTCGATGCCGTTCTCCAGTGCCTCGGCACCGAGGTACGGGCCCATCGGCCATGCGGCCACGGCGATATCGATCGGTGTCTCGGCGGAGAGTCCGAAACCACCCAGCCCGCGATACGCGACCGGGCGCAGGTACGCCGCACCGAGGCCGTTCTTCTTGATCACCGCGCGGCAGGCCGCGGCCAGCTCATCGGCGGAATACGGCAGCACCATGTCGTAGATTTTCGCCGACTGGTACAGCCGATGCAGATGGTCGGTAAGCCGGAAAATGGCCGCGCCATCGGGTGTGGCGTAGCTGCGGATACCTTCGAACACCGACGAGCCGTAATGCAGCGCATGCGACATCACATGGGTGGTCGCTTCCTGCCAGGGCTTGATACTGCCGTTCTGCCAGATCCACTCGGGGTATTGCTGCGACATGACGGTTCTCCAATGGGGACCGCTCATGATAGCTGGTAGGTGTCTGGTTGGCGTTGCAGGGGACGGATCACCCCTGGCTTGACGCTGTCAGTCTGTATTGCGCAACCACAGGCAACCGGCATGGCGCACGATGTCAAAACGCAGCTCATGCGGGCTGTCGCCGCCATCGTTCCCGGCCATGTGCAACACCAGCTGATCGCTGACCAGCGGCGTGGCGGGTGGGGTGGTCGGGGTGAAAGGGTCAGTGCTGCTGCCCCCGGCAGGCGGCGGCCCAGGCGGTGGTCCGAGATCCAGAAGTGGCTGTCGCATCAGCGCGCTCAGCGAGCGGATATCGGCCACAGCTGCACCATGCCCATACCCGTTCCACAACATCAGGCCAGCCATCCGGTTCGCGTCGTGGTTGGCAAATGCATCTATCACACTCTGCCGCAATTCGCCCAGCGTCGCCGCACACAGGATCGGCGGCGGCTCGACGGGATGGATGTCGTCACTGGGCTTTGCCGCGGGATTGAGCGGCGTGGCCTGCAGCGTGGTGCAGAGCTGGTCGGTGAACACCGGATTGCCATCCGCGCCGACGCAGCGATGGATCGGATTCTGCGCCACGGCAGGCGCAGCCCAGACGAGCAGGAGCAACCATGGCAGGGCAGATAGTAGGCGCATTAGCCCAGCATACCCGCGCCTTGGAGCCCGTCTAAGTCTTTTAAAGATTTGCCTTGCATACGGGCGAGCTCTGCGTATCGCTCATTGCTTGCCGGCGGAGCCATGCGCCGTCAGCGCGTAGGTTGGGTGAGCGCAGCGATGCCCAACACATCGGTGCGGCAATGTTGGGCATCGCTGCGC
>JBAPPP010000371.1:0-8799 GCA_049280175.1 Rhodanobacter sp. | reverse complement strand
GGCCAGTGTCGAGCGGCTGGCTTTTTACGATGTGGTCACGGGCTTGCCGAACCGACGCCTGCTGTTCGAATTGCTGGAACAGGCGCGCACCCGGGCCGCGCAGCAGCAATCGTTGCTGGCCGTGGGCGTGCTCGACCTGGACCGCTTCAAGAGCGTCAACGACACGATCGGGCACGGCGGTGGCGACCGCGTGCTGGCCGAAGCTTCGGCGCGGATCCTGGGTTTGCTGCGCGAGGCGGATGTCCTGGCCCGCTTCGGTGGCGATGAGTTTGCGCTGGTGATCTCCGGCCTCGATAGCAAGGAGCAGCTCGACGCGATCAGCCGCTGCATCCTGCAAGCGTTGCGGGCTCCGTTCAACCTGATGGGTGAGCAGCTCTATCTGTCAGCCAGTGTGGGCTGGACCCTTTTCCCGCTCGATGGATCCGATGCCGAAGGGCTCATCCGGCATGCAGATCTTGCAATGTATGAGGCGAAAGAGGAGGGCAAGGATCGAGGGGCACTGTACGAACCGACCATGGAGCTGGAACAGCATCGACTGCAGGCGATGCGTGACCGGATGGCGCAGGCGCTCGTGCAGTCCCGCTTGCGGCTGCTGTTTCAGCCGATTGTGTATATCGACGGGTTGCCCGGCCTGCATGGCGTTGCCGGCATGGAAGCCCTGCTGCGCCTGCACGATACGGAGCAGGGCCTGATCGAGCCCTCCAATTTCATGCACGTGCTGGACGACCCACAGCTTGCCCGGCCGATCGGCCGCTACGTTCTGGACGAGGCCCTGAGGCAATGCCAGGCGTGGGTGCAAGGCGGCATTCCGATTCCCGTTTCGGTAAACATCAGTACGCGCCATCTGTTGCACCCGGCATTTTTCAGCGACATCGATATGGCGCTCGAAGCCTACCCCGGTGTGATGGACGTGGGTTTCGGCATCGAAGTGACGGAGACCGGCCCCTCCATGGATCACGCTCGCGCGAAGATCGTTATCGAGGAGTGCCGTCGACGGGGCATCCGCGTCGGCCTGGACGATTTCGGCACGGGTAGTGCATCGCTCAGCCATATCCAGCAGCTTGATATCGAACACATAAAGCTCGATCAGAGCTTTGTGCGGGACATCCTCAGCGAGGAGCGCAACATGGCGATTGCGGCCGGGGTGATCACGACCGCCCGCATGCTCGCCAAGACCGTGATTGCCGAGGGCGTCGAGACTTCGGCACAAGGCGATCTGCTTGCTTCCCTGGGCTGTCATCAACTGCAGGGATTCTGGATTTCACGGCCGATGGCGGCCGAGGCGGTCCCTGGCTGGGTGACCCGCTGGGTGCCACCCGCTTCGTGGGCGCGCCTCGTCAACGAGCGTCAATCGCTGCTGGGACGCCAGCCGGAGAGTCCCTGAAGTCCATCAGGCGCGTAGCCTCCACCCATCCATGGCCAGCGAAGCGGTGCGCAAGTAGTTTCGCTGGATTACAAAGCTATAAGATCCGACCTAGAAGATCCGACCTAGAAGATCCGATATATAAGATCGGCCATATAAGATCGTCACTGGCGGCATCAGCGGCATCAGATCAGCGTCATCAGAGACCGGGCACAAGATCGCCCGGCAGGAGCCAAGCATGAAACCCATGGCTGCCCGACAGGGCATCATTTCACTGAAAATCAAGGATGCGGCGTCGCTGTACAACGCATACATGCCGTTCCTCAAGCATGGGGGGCTGTTTGCGCCGACCGCGCAACACTATTCGCTGGGCGATGAGGTGGTGCTGCTGGTGACCCTGGCTGAGGAGACCGAGCGGCTGTCGGTGGTCGGCAAAGTGGTCTGGATTAGTCCGCTGGGTGCGCAAGGCAACCGTGCCGCAGGTATCGGCATCCACTTCAATGAATCCGGCGATGCCGAGGCTGCCCGCAGCCGCATCGAGAACATCCTTGCCGGCACGCTGACTTCCGAGCGTGCCACCCATACCATGTGATGGCATGACCTGATGGGTATCGTCACGTCGCCAAGGTGACGTGCGCCGCATGACATCGGCCGTCAAGGCTTGTCGTTGTACCCATGCGCGCTGATACAATGGCGAGATTCGCGAAGTCACCTCGCGAAACATCGGACGCTCGCGGCTTCAACGCCTGCGGGCGTGGCTAAAAAGCCCATGGTCGAATCGACCTGCCGAATCAAAGTCGCCGGACCGTGAGTTAAAGGATTCGTCCCCGCGGTCACTGATGCGCCTGTTGGCGCGGAGGTACGTTGCATCGTGCTTGCCGAATACTGGCCTGTTCTGTTGTTCATCGGCGTTGCTACCGGCCTTGGCCTGGTACTGCTGGCCGTCGGTCTGCTGGCGGGGCCTAGCCGTCCCGGGGCGGAAAAGCTCGCACCCTACGAGTGCGGCTTCGAGGCATTCGAAGATGCCCGCATGCGTTTCGACGTGCGCTACTACCTGCTCGCCATCCTCTTCATCATTTTCGATCTGGAAATCGCCTTCCTGTTTCCGTGGGCGGTCGTGTTCCAGCAGATCGGCATCGTCGCGCTGATCGAAATGGCGTTGTTCCTGTTGCTGCTGATCATTGGTTTTGCCTACGTGTGGAAGAAGGGAGCACTGGAATGGGAGTGATCTCGTCGCTAGACCGGGTGATGCATAACCCGCAGCCGTTGAACCTGGTCGACGATATTCTGCGGCCGGCCGGCGACAATCCGATCGTGCAGCGCGGCTTTGCCACGACTAGCGTCGATGCGCTGATGAATTGGGCGCGCACCGGCTCGATGTGGCCTATGACATTTGGTCTGGCCTGCTGCGCGGTAGAGATGATGCACGCCGGCGCGGCGCGACTGGATCTGGATCGCTACGGCGTGATCTTCCGTCCCAGCCCACGCCAGTCCGACGTGATGATCGTGGCCGGCACCCTGGTCAACAAGATGGCCCCCGCGCTGCGCAAGGTCTATGACCAGATGCCCGAGCCGAAGTGGGTGATCTCGATGGGCAGCTGCGCGAACGGCGGCGGCTATTACCACTACTCTTATTCTGTGGTGCGCGGCTGCGACCGCATCGTGCCAGTGGACATCTACGTGCCGGGCTGCCCGCCGACGGCCGAAGCGTTGATCCACGGCATCCTGCAGTTGCAAAAGAAGATCCGCCGCACCAGCACCATCGCGCGTTCGTGAGGCTCTGATATGTCCGATACACCTGCGACCTCGCTGGCCGAGCGACTTGCCGCGCGATTTGGCGAGACGCTAAGCGTCAGTACGGTTCGTAACGAAACCGTCGCCGAGCTGGCTGCCGCCGATCTGATCGCGGTGGCCACAGCGCTGCGCGACGAGCCGGCCTTTCGCTTCGGCGAGCTGGTCGACCTGTGCGGTGTCGATTACCTCGGCTATGGCCAGACCGAATGGGAAACCAATACCGCTGGCGGTGATGGCTTCTCGCGCGGTGTGGAAGGCCAGGCCATGGGTCGATTCGACTGGGCCGGCCGTCCGCGTGGTCACAACGAGCCGCGCCGGTACGCCTCGGTAGTTCATCTGCTGTCGATCGAGAACAACCACCGCCTGCGCCTGCGCGTGTTTTGCGAAGACGACACGCTGCCGGTGGTGCCGTCGCTGACCCTGGTGTGGCCAGGCGTGAACTGGTTCGAGCGTGAGACGTTCGATCTGTACGGCATCATCTTCGATGGCCATCCGGATCTGCGCCGTATTCTTACCGACTACGGTTTTGTCGGCCATCCGTTCCGTAAGGACTTCCCGCTGATCGGCAATGTCGAGGTGCGTTATGACCCCGAACAGAAGCGGGTGATCTACGAACCGGTGTCGATCGAACCACGCATCCTGGTGCCGCGCACCATCCGTGATGACGCCGATCTGATGCAGGCCAAGGCCGAAGCCGCCGATCACTGGCGGGAGAATTGAGCATGCAGGAAATTCGCAACTACACGATGAACTTCGGCCCCCAGCATCCGGCCGCGCACGGCGTGCTGCGCCTGATCATGGAGATGGACGGCGAAACCATCATTCGTGCCGATCCGCATGTGGGTCTTTTGCATCGTGGCACCGAGAAGCTGGCCGAGTCCAAGCCGTTCAATCAGTCGATTGGCTACATGGACCGGCTCGACTACGTCTCGATGATGTGCAACGAACACGCCTACGTGAAGGCGATCGAGACCCTGCTGGGGATCGAGGCGCCGGAGCGTGCGCAGTACATCCGCACCATGTTCGACGAAATCACCCGCATCCTGAATCACTTGATGTGGATCGGCTCGAACGCGCTCGATCTCGGTGCGATGGCGGTGTTCCTGTACGCGTTCCGCGAACGCGAAGAACTGATGGACGTCTATGAGGCGGTGTCCGGCGCGCGCATGCACGCGACGTATTACCGTCCCGGTGGCGTCTATCGCGATCTGCCGGACCACATGTCGCAGTACCGCGAATCGCCGTGGCACAAGGGCAAGGACCTGAAGCGCATCAACAGCTGGCGCGAAGGTTCGATGCTGGATTACCTGGAAGCGTTCACCGCTGATTTCCCGAGCAAGGTGGATGAGTACGAGGATCTGCTCACCAACAACCGCATCTGGAAGCAGCGCACCGTCGGTATCGGCGTGATCAGCCCGGAGCTGGCCCAGCAGTGGGGCATGACTGGCGTGATGCTGCGCGGCTCCGGCGTTGAATGGGATCTGCGCAAGAAGCAGCCGTACGCGAAATACGCCGAGATGGATTTCGATATCCCCGTCGGCGTCGGCGGCGACTGCTACGACCGTTATCTGTGTCGCGTGGAAGAGATGCGCCAGTCGAACCGGATCATCCAGCAGTGCGTGAAATGGCTGAAGGCGAATCCCGGTCCGGTGATGCTGAAGAACTTCAAGGTCGCGCCGCCGTCGCGGGTCGAGATGAAGGAGGACATGGAAGCGTTGATCCATCACTTCAAATTGTTCACCGAAGGCTACTGCGTACCGGCCGGCGAAACCTATGCCGCGGTCGAGGCGCCGAAGGGCGAGTTTGGCTGCTACCTGGTTTCCGATGGTGCGAACAAGCCGTTCCGTGTGCATCTGCGCGCGCCGGGCTTTGCCCATCTCTCATCCATGGACACCATCGTGCGCGGCCACATGCTCGCCGACGTGGTCGCCATGATCGGTACCTATGACCTCGTGTTCGGCGAAGTCGATCGCTGAACCCGGAGGATAAGCACACATGAAAGCCACCGGACATTTCGAGCAGGTCAGAAACGTTGACCCGCTCGCCGTTCTCAACGACCACACCCGCCATCACATCGACGAGTGGGTTGCCAAGTTTCCGCCTGACCGCAAGCGCTCGGCGGTGATCCAGGCGCTGTTCGCTGCACAGGAACAGAACCAGGGTTTCCTCACCGACGAGTTGATCACCGCGGTCGCGAAGTATCTCGACCTGCCGGCGGTGTGGGCTTACGAGGTCGCCAGCTTCTACTCGATGCTGGAGACCAAGCCGGTCGGCCGCAACAACGTGGCGATCTGCACCAACATTTCCTGCTGGCTCAACGGCGCCGATGACCTGGTGCGCCATTGCGAGAAGAAGCTCGGCATCAAGACCGGCGAGAGCACGCCGGACGGCCGCATCTATCTGAAGCAGGAAGAAGAATGCATCGCCGCTTGCGTGTACGCGCCGGCGATGACGGTGAATGGGCATTACCACGAGCGTCTCACCCCCGAGAAACTCGACGAAATTCTGGACGGGTTGGAATAATCATGGCCGTCGGACCCGCACCCCAGGAACACCAGGTTGTCTACACCACGCTGCATTTCGACAAGCCGTGGGCGATGGACAGCTATCTCCAGGTCGATGGCTACAAGGCGTGGAAGAAGATTCTTGCCGAGAAGCCCGATCCGGCAGCGCTGATCGAGGAAATCAAGAAGAGCAGTCTGCGCGGCCGTGGCGGCGCGGGTTTCCCGACTGGCCTGAAGTGGTCGTTCATGCCGAAAGGCACGATGCAGAAATACATCCTGTGCAACTCGGACGAGTCCGAGCCGGGCACCGCGAAGGATCGCGACATCCTGCGCTACAACCCGCACTCGGTGATCGAGGGCATGGCGATCGCGTGCTATTGCACCGGCTCTACCGTGGCCTACAACTATCTGCGCGGCGAGTTTCACCACGAGCCGTACGAGCATTTCGAGGAGGCGCTGAAGGAAGCGTACGCCGCGGGCCTGCTTGGCAAGAATATTCAGGGCACCGGGCTGGACGTGGACATCTATGGCGCACTCGGCGCCGGTGCCTACATCTGCGGTGAAGAGACCGCGCTGATGGAGTCGCTGGAAGGCAAGAAGGGTCAGCCGCGCTTCAAGCCGCCGTTCCCGGCCAACTTCGGCCTGTACGGCAAACCGACCACGATCAACAACACCGAGACTTATGCCTCGGTGCCGGCGATCCTGCGCAACGGCGCCGACTGGTTCCTCAGTCTCGGCAAGCCGAATAACGGCGGCCCGAAGATCTTCTCGGTCTCCGGCCACGTCAACAATCCTGGCAACTTCGAGATTCGTCTGGGCACCTCGTTCAAGGATCTGCTCGAGATGGCCGGTGGTGTGCGCAACGGCAACAAGCTCAAGGCAGTGATTCCGGGCGGTTCCTCGATGAAGGTGCTGCCGGCCGACGTCATGATGGAAAGCACGATGGACTACGACTGCCTGCAGAAGGCCGGTTCGGGTCTGGGCTCGGGCGCCGTAGTGGTGATGGACGAGACCACCTGCATGGTCAAGGTCTGTCATCGCATCTCGCGCTTCTATTTCGCCGAGTCGTGCGGTCAGTGCACGCCGTGCCGTGAAGGCACCGGCTGGATGTACCGCGTGCTCACGCGCATCGTCGAGGGGCAGGGCACGCAGGACGACCTGCATCGTCTGAAGGCGGTCGCTGGTCAGATTGAAGGTCACACTATCTGCGCGTTCGGTGAGGCAGCAGCGTGGCCGGTGCAGGGCTTCCTGGCGCGCTACTGGGACGAATTCGAATACTACGTGCAGCATGGTCGGTCGATGACCGAAGACCGGCTTGCCGAAGCTAACCGTGGAGTCGCTGCATGAGTGCGCAGCCCGTCAACAATGTGGCCCCCGACCTGCTGAATATCGAGGTCGACGGCAAGCCAACTCAGATCCGCAAGGGCGCGATGATCATCGAGGCGGCCGACGCGCTCGGCGTCGCGATTCCGCGCTTCTGCTATCACCGCAAACTGCCGATCGCTGCGAACTGCCGCATGTGCCTGGTCGACGTGGAGATGGGCGGCAAGCTGATGCCCAAGCCGCAGCCAGCCTGTGCGACGCCGGTGTCGGAAGGCATGAAGGTGACCACGCGTTCGGACAAGGCGCTGAAATTCCAGCGCGACGTGATGGAGTTCCTGCTGATCAATCACCCGCTCGATTGCCCCATCTGCGATCAGGGCGGCGAGTGCGAATTGCAGGACGTCGCGCTCGGTTACGGTCGCAGCGTGTCGCGCTACAACGAGCGCAAGCGCGTCGTCGCCGACGAGAACATCGGTCCGCTGGTTGCCACCGAGATGACGCGCTGCATCCAGTGCACCCGCTGCGTACGTTTCACCAGCGAGATCGCCGGCACTTACGAACTCGGCGGCATGAATCGCGGCGAGAATCTGCAGATCGGCACTTACATCGGCAAGACGATCGAGACCGAGCTGTCAGGCAATATCGTCGACGTCTGCCCGGTCGGCGCGCTGACCAACAAGCCGTTCCAGTTCCAGGCCCGTGCCTGGGAGCTGATCGCCAAGCCGTCGATCGGTTATCACGACGCGCTGGGTTCCAACCTGTGGCTGCATACCCGTCGCGGCGAAGTGTTGCGCACGGTGCCGCGCGACAACGAAGCAATCAACGAATGCTGGCTGTCCGATCGCGATCGCTACAGCCATCAGGGTCTGTACGCTGCCGATCGCCTGAGTGCGCCGGAAGTGAAGCGCAACGGTCAGTGGCAAGTGACCACCTGGGAAGATGCGTTGCAGTTTGCCGGTGAGGCGCTGAAGAAAGCGCCTGGCAACGAACTGGGTCTGCTGGTGCATCCGGCCACCTCGAATGAGGAAGCTGATCTGCTGATGCGGCTCGCCCGCGGTCTGGGCAGTGCCCATATCGATCATCGTCTGCGCCAGCTCGACTTTGCCGACAACGCGGTGGCGCAGCCGTTCGCGTTGCCCGTGTCCGAAGTCGATCAGGTCAGGACTGCGCTGCTGGTCGGCTCCGACTTGCGGCATGAAATGCCGCTGTTGAACCATCGCCTGCATCAGGCAGTGAAGAAGGGCGCCAAGGTCTACACCGTCAATCCGGCGCATTTCGATTTCAATTACAAGCTTGCAGGCGAGGCGATCGTCGCGCCGCAGGCACTTGTCGATGCACTGCTGGCGCTCGCCAAGGCCGCCGTGGCGGCGGGTGCTGACGCACCAATTGCTTTGGCCGATGCCATCAACGGTGCGCAAAGCGATCAAGGTGACGACGACGCGATTGCTGCACTGAAGTCGGGCAAGGCCGTAGTGATACTCGGCGAGGCGGCGGTGACCCATCCGCAGGCTTCGTGGCTGCGTGCGATTGCCCATTTCATTGCCAAGGCCACGGGCGCCGGCTACAACGAATTGCCGGTGGGCGCCAACGCATTGGGCCTGGCTGGGCTTGGCGTGGTGCCGGGCAATGGTGGGCTGGACGCGCAGGCGATGCTGACGCAGTCGCGCAAGGGCTATGTGTTGTACGGCGTGGAGCCGCCGCACGATTTTGCCGATGGTGCCGTGGCGCTGAAGGCGTTGCGCGCTGCGGAACAGGTCGTGGCATTCAGCGCCTACGCGAGTCCGGCGTTGCGTGAAGTGGCGGACGTGCTGCTGC
>JBAPPP010000370.1:0-1609 GCA_049280175.1 Rhodanobacter sp. | reverse complement strand
TTGACAGGAACTCAGTCGCGGCATTCGGCGTGAAGCCTTCCGCGATGAGCTTCTTTAG
This sequence comes from Rhodanobacter sp., assembly GCA_049280175.1. Taxonomy (GTDB): domain Bacteria; phylum Pseudomonadota; class Gammaproteobacteria; order Xanthomonadales; family Rhodanobacteraceae; genus Rhodanobacter. The sequence goes on along the minus strand of JBAPPP010000370.1, from coordinate 1,551 downwards.
GCACATCTTGAAAAACCCTCTCACCTCGCTCGCTACCTCCGGCGGCAAATCCTGCGAGGCGGCACCGAGGACGGTGCATGGACAGATATGCCCTTTCGATACGGCGGTCCGGCGGAACGTATTGGTCCACACGGAAACGGGGTCCGGATTTTTCTCCAGCTGCTCCTCGATACGCTCGGAGGTGCGTTCGGCCCAGCGGCGAATGACGGCGGCTGCCAGGTTTTCCTTCGTCGGGAAGTGATAGTGGACACTCGAGCTCTTGATACCGACGTCGGCGGCGATTTCCCGAAAGCTGAAGCCGCCAAACCCCCCGAACTGCATGCGCCGTTCAGCGGCGTTCAGGATTGCGGTTTTGATATCACTCATGCGTACCTATCTCTGCTATCTGTTGGTAGATAGTCTATAGGCTTGTAAAAAACAACCAGTCGCCTCTAACCCCGGAAACCGTCAGCGGCTTCCTGCGATGCAAGCTGGTGATATCGACCAGTTAAATGGCCCAGCCGCCGCGAACGATGCGCTCCGTATACTAGCTTCGGTGACGATGTCCGAAAATGGCGAGATTGGCGGCGCGGGTTGGAGGATACTCACTGAATGGAACTCGATCATGAAGCCGGCTACCGGGCACTCTCGACACGCGACGCGCGGTTCGACGGACGCTTCTTCATCGCCGTCCGCACGACAAGGATCTATTGCCGGCCGATCTGTCCGGCGCGCACGCCGAAACGCGAGAACGTTACGTTCTTCACCACGGCGAGCGCCGCTCAGGAGGCCGGTTATCGGCCATGCTTACGCTGCCGACCTGAAAGCTCGCCGGACCTCGGCGCCTGGCGCGGCACGTCGAACACCGTTTCACGAGCTCTGACCCTTATTGGCGAGGGCGCACTCGACGGCGAGGCGGTAGATGCACTGGCCGAGAGGTTGGGCGTCGGCGAGCGTCAGCTTCGGCGCCTCTTCCGGCAGCATCTTGGGGCCTCGCCGATCGCTGTTGCTCAGACGCGGCGCGTTCTCTTCGCGAAGCAGTTGATTATCGAGACGACCATGCCCATGGCGGAGGTCGCCTTGGCTGCGGGATTTAACAGCATCCGCCGGTTCAACGCGACGTTTCAGACTCTCTATCAGCGCCCACCTCGCGAACTGCGCCGCTCGCAGCTTGCTGATGCCGAGCAACCGGGGGCTGAAGGGATCACTCTCAAGTTGCCGTATGCGCCGCCTTACGACTGGGACGCCATGATCGATTTTCTTGGCGCCAGAGCGATCAGAGGCATCGAAGCCGTCGACGGCCGCCGATGCTATCGCCGCTCGATCGCGCTGGATGGTGCGCAGGGCGTGATCCGCGTTGAACCCGACGATCGAGAGCCGGCGCTATGTGTGTCGATCCGCTTTCCTCAAGTCAGCGCATTAGCAGGTATCGTTCAGCGCGTCCGGCGCGTTTTCGATCTTGCGCGGACCCGCTAGCTATCGGGGATGACCTTGCCCGAGACCCGCTGCTCGCGCCACTCGTCGCGAAACATCCTGGTCTGCGCGTGCCAGGCGCTTGGGACGGCTTTGAGG
>JBAPPP010000369.1:0-3619 GCA_049280175.1 Rhodanobacter sp. | reverse complement strand
GTTGAACGACGAGATGGATGACTTCGCACTGGTACCGAACCAGCCAAACGTCTACGGCCTGCTCGGCAGCGTGGCGAATGCGCCGGCGCCCGGCAAACGCATGCTTTCGTCGATGTCGCCGAGCATCGTTATCGGCGCCGATCGCACAGCAGTGATTGGCTCGCCCGGCGGCTCGACCATCATCACCCAGGTGCTGGAAGGCATCCTGACTTTCATCGATGGCGAAAGCGCGCCGCAGATCGTCGCGCACAAGCGCTTCCATCATCAGTACATGCCCGACGAGGTCATGGTGGAGAACGGTACGTTCGATACGGCCACCACCGAGCAACTGACCAAGATGGGTTACACAATGAAGCAGCGCGAGTCCTGGGGCTTCATGAACGTGGTCACCTGGGATCGCAAGACCAACCAGCTCGATGCGGCTAGCGATCCACGCCATCCCTCGGGCCTTGGCAAGGTGCAGTAGCAGCGCCATGGAACTGTTCTCGCTCATCGGCAACTCCCAGCAGCTTGATGGCGGCGCGATGTTCGGCAACGCTCCGAAGGCACTGTGGTCGCGCTGGATTGCGCCGGATGAGCAGAACCGTATTCCGCTGGCCTGCCGTTGCCTGCTGGTCAAAGGTTTGGACGGCCGCAACGTGTTGTTCGAGACCGGCATCGGCGCATTTTTCGAGCCCGCGTTGCGCGAACGTTATGGCGTGGTCGAGTCGCAGCATGTGCTGCTCGAATCGCTGGCGGCGGTCGGTTTGACGCATGAAGAGATCGACGTGGTGGTGCTGTCGCATCTGCATTTCGATCATGCCGGTGGCTTGCTGGCGGCGTGGGAATCAGGCCAGCCGCCGCGCCTGTTGTTTCCAAACGCGCGCTTCGTGGTGGGCGAAGAACATTGGCGCCGCGCACTTGAACCCCATCCACGTGACCGCGCTTCGTTTATCCCCGAATTGCAGTTGCTTCTCGAAGCGAGCGGCCGGCTGGAGCTGGTCGAAGGCGAGTATTCGCAGACACTCGGCCAAGCGGTGCGTTTCAGCTATTCGGACGGCCATACGCCGGGCCTGATGTTGTCTGAAGTGGGCGGCGTGGTGTTTTGTGCCGACCTGATCCCGGGCCGTTTCTGGGTGCATCTGCCGATCACCATGGGTTATGACCGCTGGCCGGAAAAACTCGTTGACGAGAAGCGTGCTTTCCTCGAAGACAAACTGGCGCGCGATGTGCGGCTGTTCTTCACGCATGACCATGATTGCGCGGTGGCACAGGTGACCCGCGACGAGCGCGGTCGCTTCGGTACCACCAACGAACAACGCGTACTGAGCGGTGCGCTGCTGCAACCCCTGGCTGGAGCGGCTTGATGGATCTTGGACGATGGGCGCCCACGCGTGCCCTGGCGCGCAGTTGCATCGGCGCATTGCTGGTGCTGGCCGGCGTCGGGCTGATGGCGATGACGGCACGCGGCCTGCTGAACTATCGCGAGGCTGCCGCGCGTCATGGCGGTGAGGTGATCGATCTCGATGCCGACGCCGGTCCTCAGGCAGGCCAGCACGGCTTCATGGCGCGAGTCGTCGGAACGCCCGTCGTGGTAGAGGCTCCGACCGACCCGGAATTCAATTTGCACGTGAGTACCCCGGTGCTGGTGCGCAACGTGGAAATGTTCCAGTGGCGCGAAGTGCGTATTGGCGCTGATGTGCATTACGAGCAGGATTGGGTCGGTCGATTGCTCGATGCCAGCCATTTCGAGAGGCCGGCCGGGCATGCCAACCCCGGCAGCTTTCCGCTCAGCAGCAAACAGTTCGATGCCGGACTGGTACAGCTGGGTGGGTTCGCGCTGTCGCCGCAGGTGATGCACGCACTGCCCAGTTCTACGCAGGCGACGCCCGACCTGAAAGCGCTGCCGGCAAATCTCGCGGCCAGCTTCAGCCAATATCAGAATTACCTGGTGACCAGCGCGACTCCCGGCGATCCGCGGGTGGGCGATGTGCGGGTGAGCTGGAATGAAGTGCCGCTGCAGCAGGTGACAATCGTTGCGCGTGTCGATGGCGGCCGGCTGGTTGCGGCCACCGATACGGCGGATGGTAAAGGCCTGGACGTGGAGGTCGGCGATGCGCCATTGCTCGACATCTTTCCCGATCTCCCCGTGCCTCCGGGATTCGTGCTGATCAGGCAGGTGCTGGCCGTGCTGCTGGCCGCACTGGGCGCGCTTCTGCTGCTTCCGGCTTATGGTGTCCGCCGCGATCCTCTGCTGGCGCTCGCGGTGGGCGCGTTGGCGGTGGGCCTGGTGGCCAGCGTGCTGTGGCTGGGCAATGACAGTCAGGCGATGGGTTACTGGTTGCTGGTCACGTTGCTAGGTGCGGGTGTGGCGTTCTGGCGCTGGAAGCAGCTTCAGCGGCGGCAGCCGGATAACGATTGACTCGCGCGTGGATGCGGGTGGCTGGCGGTCCCTGACGCGCTCTGCCCCCTCTCCTCCGTGGGGGAGAGGGCTGGGGTGAGGGGCGGGTGCTCGCGAGACCGCCCATTTTCCGTCACCCCTGCGAAAGCAGCGGCGCAGTGCCCTTGCACGTGATCTATCGCTGCTCTTGTAGGAGCGCACCCTGTGCGCGATGCTCTTGTGGGAGCGGCTTTGGTTGCGATGCTCTGGTTTGGCTTTGCTGTGACGAGAAGTCAGCGGTCCCGCGAGCACCCACCCCTCACCCCAGCCCTCTCCCCAAGAGGGAGAGGGAGCAGAGCGCCTCACACGTGACTTACTTTGGCGGGAGGGTGGAACGTTCTTAGGCTCCGAAGCAAGCCAAACAAAGCCAACGCAGAGCATCGCGACCGAAATCGCTCCCACAAGGCTTCGCGATCAGTCCCAGCAGGGAACAATCGTTTAGACGTCTATCGGCGTGGGTTGTCGCAGATTGGCGTGTTCGATAAACCAAAGCCCGGCGAACAATTTCGGATCGATCGAATAGCCTTCGGCGGCGCGCGCGAACAGCCAGGCGCCCGCTTCACGGCGGGGCACTTCGTGCACCACGATGTTCTCGGTTTCATCGCCGCCGCCCGGGCCGACCTTTTCCAGATCCCACGCACGCACAAACGTGATCATCTCGGTGCTCATGCCGGATGACGAGGGGCCGCGGTGGACAAATTCCACTCGCTGACAGCGGTAGCCGGTTTCTTCCTCTAGCTCGCGCTGCGCGGCCAGCAGCGCGCTTTCGTCGGCTTGATCGAGCATGTCGCCGACCAGCCCGGCTGGCATTTCGATGGTGTTTTGCAGGATCGACACGCGGTACTGCTCGACGAACAGCACGGTGTCTTCGGGCGTCACTGCCAGGATGATCACCGCGCCACCGGGGTTGTTGCGCTCGGCGTATTCCCAGCGGCCGCGTTTGCGCAGACTCAGCCAGCGGCCTTCATACAGAGTTTCCACGGGTGCATCGGCGTCGGCGGGAATGCGGTTTGTATGGTCGTTCATGAGTGGCCACGGATCAGGGTGCAGCACACATGTTGACCTGCGCGGCCGGTCGTCACAACCGGCGCGTAGATGTTCTCAGCGTAGCAATGCACGCAGCCGGCTGCGGGTGAATGCGCCGAATCCCAGTTGTTCGCACAGGCTGTCGAGCGGGGCGTGTTCGCTGCGCCGCCGCAG
>JBAPPP010000368.1:0-14269 GCA_049280175.1 Rhodanobacter sp. | reverse complement strand
CTATTCGAGAATCGAGCGCAAACGCCAGCGCCCTCACCACTGCGTGCGTTGCGGCAGCAGGCCCTTCAGCTCTGCCTCGGTGAGGTTGCGCCATTGGCCGACTTTCAGGTGGGCGAGTCGGACGTTGTCAATGCGCACGCGGCGTAGCTGTGTCACGCGGTAGCCGAACGCCGCGGCCATCAGCCGGATCTGCCGGTTCAGGCCCTGAGTCAGCACGATCGAGAAACCGAACTTCGCAATCCGGCGCACCTTGCAGGGCTTGGTCATCTGATTGTGGATGCGAACACCCTTGGCCATACCGGCGAGGAATTCGTCGGTGATCGCCTTGTTCACGCCGACCAGGTATTCCTTCTCGTGATGGTTCTCCGAGCGCAGAATTTCGTTGACGATGTCGCCGTTGCTGGTCAGCAGGATCAGCCCTTCGGAATCCTTGTCGAGACGGCCGATCGGAAAGATCCGCTGCGGATGGTCGACGAAATCGATGATGTTGCCGTCGACGTCTTTCTCGGTGGTGCAGGTGATCCCGACCGGCTTGTTCAGCGCGATGTAGACGGCTTTCTTTGCGGCCGCCGTGGGCGCCAGCGTGCGTGTGCGCACGATCTCGCCGTCCACCCGCACCTCATCGCCATCCAGCGCCTTGGCGCCGGTCGTAACTACTTCACCGTTGATGCTGACGCGGCCAGCCAGCAGCAGCTCGTCCGCCTCACGGCGCGAGCACAGGCCGGCTTCGCTGATGTATTTGTTGACGCGCATGTATAGGAAACCATCTTCGGCTCGTCATTCCTGCGAAGGCAGGAACCCAGTGATCCATCCGGCGGTTGGCTACTGGGTCCCTGCCTTCGCAGGGATGACGCGCAAATAAATCAGGAGCGCAGGCCGACGCCGCGCTTGAGCAACTGCAACGCCACGAACGACAGGCCGGCCACGAAGCCCAGCATCACCACGAACGCCACGCCGATGTTCACGTCGCTGATGCCGAGCACGCCGAAGCGGAAGGCGTTGACCATGTACAGGATCGGGTTGATCCGCGAGATCGACTGCCACGGTTCGCCCAGCATGTTGACCGAATAGAACACGCCGCCAAGGTAGGTCAGCGGGGTGAGCACGAAGGTGGGCACCAGCGCGATGTCGTCGAACTTCTTCGCATACACCGCATTGACGAAGCCGGCGAGCGAGAAAATCGTCGCGCCCAGCAGCACCGAGAGGAACGTGATCAGCGGATGCACCACGTGCAGCGAGGTGAAGAACAGCGCGATCAGTAGGACCAGCGCGCCGACCACCAGTCCACGCGCTACCGCGCCGGAGACATAGCCAAGCAGGATCACCCAGTTCGGCATCGGCGACACCAGCATCTCTTCCACCGCGCGGCTGAACTTGGCGCCGAAGAACGAGCTGGAAATGTTGCCGTAGCTGTTGGTGATGATGCTCATCATCACCAGGCCGGGCACGATGTATTGAATGTAGGTGAAGCCGCCCTCGATCACGCCGATGCGGCTGCCGACCAGCTTGCCGAAGATGACGAAATACAGCGTCATGGTGATCGCTGGCGGGATCAGCGTCTGCGTCCAGATGCGCATGATGCGCACGATCTCGCGGCGCATGATGGTGTGCAGGGCGACCAGGTTGGTGGCGGCGTTACTCATGCTGCCTGCTCCTTGCTGGTTGCAACTTGGCCGTTGCGGCCCGGCTCCTGTCGACCGTTCTCGACGAGTCGCACGAACAGCTCCTCCAGCCGGTTGGTCTTGTTGCGCATCGAGGTCACCATGATGCCGTGCGCGGACAGCGCCGAAAAAAGTGAATTGAGGTCATGCGAGCGAGCCATTTCTGCTTCCAGCGTGTGTTCGTCGCGGCGGCGCAGGACGACGCCGGGCAGGGTGGGAAGCTGGTTCGGCATGGTCGCCACATCCAGCACGAACGTCTCCACATCCAGCGTCGCCAGCAGGCCCTTCATGCTGGTGTTCTCGATGATGGTGCCGTGGTCGATGATCGCGATGTTGCGGCACAGCGACTCCGCTTCTTCCAGGTAATGCGTGGTCAGGATCACCGTCGTGCCGGCCGCGTTGATGCCACTGACGAACTGCCACATCGAGCGGCGGATCTCGATGTCGACACCCGCGGTGGGCTCGTCGAGGATCAGCAGCTTCGGCTCGTTCATCATTGCGCGGGCGATCATCAGGCGGCGCTTCATGCCACCAGAGAGCATGCGTGCCTGATGCTGCGCCTTGTCCCACAGGCGCAGTTCCTTCAGGTACTTCTCCGCGCGTTCGGCGGCGATCTTCCGCGGAATGCCGTAGAAGCCCGCCTGATTCACGCAGATGTCGAACAGCTTCTCGAACTGGTTGAAGTTGAGCTCCTGCGGTACCAGTCCGATCAGTCTCATTGCCTCGCTGCGGTGCTTGTTCACCGAGACGCCGAAGATCTCCGCGTCGCCGCCGCTGGAGTTCACCAGTGAGGAGAGGATGCCGATCAGGGTGGATTTGCCAGCGCCGTTGGGGCCGAGCAGGGCGAAGAAATCGCCGGGCTGCACAGTCAGGCTGATGCCCTTCAGGGCTTCGACGCCGTTACCGTAGGTTTTGCGCAGATTGTCGACGACGAGTGCGGGTGTTGAAGTCATGGATGACGCCGGGTAGTGGAAAGCCGAGGGGAAACCAGCTGCATTGACACGCGATGCGCCGGCAAAGTCGGCGGTTGAATGCGCGTTGCAGCTTGGTCGGCGGCTCGTAGCGACCTATTATAGCGGGCTTGACGCCGCCGCCCGGTCCTATGGGGCGCACTCACTGTTTCCCGGAATCCGTTACATGGCCGACCACTTCCAGCTGCGTCTCGTCGACAGCAGCATGATTGCCCCCACCGTGCGCCACCTTGCTTTCGAGCGCGCGGACGGCCAGCCGCTGGCATTCCAGCCGGGGCAGTTCCTGCAGATCCACTTCCAATAAGACGACGGCACCGCGACCAAACGCAGCTATTCGGTAGCGACGGTGGGTGACGGTTCCTCGCCGGTCACGCGTATCGAAATCGCGGTGAGCTATGTGGATGGCGGCGCCGCCACCAAGCTGCTCGGCGAGCTGCCGCACGGTGGCACCATCGATGCCAGCGGCCCTTACGGCCGTTTCTGCCTGCAGGAGGCCGACCGTCATCCGCGCTACCTGCTGATCGCCACCGGCACCGGCGTCACCCCTTACCGCGCCATGTTGCCGCAGATCGAGAAGCTGCTCGCCGCGGGCGATCGCGAAGTGGTGCTGCTGTATGGCGCACGCAACGAAGGCGAGCTGCTGTATGGCGAGGAGTTCGAGGCGTTCGCCAAGGACCACTCCGGCTTCACCTTCCACGGCTGCCTCAGTCGGCAACCCCGTGCAGTGCCACGTCCAAACGACCGCGCCGGCCACGTCCAAACCGTGCTGACCGAGCTTCAACCCGCCGCCGAGCGCGACATCGCCTACCTGTGCGGCAACCCGAACATGGTTGATGCCGCGTTCGCCGCGCTGAAGGAATTCGGGCTGCCGGTGCACCAGATCCGGCGCGAGAAGTACATCTCCTCACGCTGAACCTTGCCCTCAAACTCTTCAATCACTCCCCTTCAGGCCAGCCGTTACGGGCCGATAAACCCGTGGGCAGCTTCACATCGCCGTAATGGCCGCCTCGCCAGAATCGTCGCTCACACCTGAATAGTGTGACGCGGTTGGCAATTTCTGTGCACACCGGCGTGCGAGCAGATTTTTGCTCTAAAGATTTCGATTCATGATGCCGATGGCACTTGGGTACCCCGCAATAGCTACGGGGCACCGCGAGGTGCGGTATGAAGTGGTCGATCAGTTCATTGTTGATGAGCGCTGCCGTTGTCGGAATGCTGTGCATCCCGCGGGTAGCTGCGGCGAGCGGGTCCATAGATGCGGCGGGTGGACGAATCACGTTCACGGGTGCGATCGTCGAATCCACCTGCGGCGTAACAGCAGAAAACGTCGCGATATTGGCGACCGGCGCCCCGGCGCAAAATCCACTCCACGCAACATGCACCGGAGCGAATGCGGCAGCAGTGGCGCCACAAGTCTACCGTGTGAGCGTCGTGCGCCTATCGGACTCTGTAACGGATCGGGTGCTGAAGTACTTCGACAACTACGTCAAAGCCAGCGGACCCGATGCAAAAGATCCCGTGCTGGTCACCCAAATCTACGAATGACCCTGCAGCATAGGGGTCCTGTTCTGATCAACGTGCCCTGATCAGGGATAGGCGATCGTGAACGTTACGCTGGTGCTTACACTGCCGGCGCCAGCGGCTCCACCAGTGGCGATGTATTGCGCGAAATAGTTCAGCGTCGCCGCAGTGCCCACGACGCTGTATTGCGACGAGTTCTGTGCTTTGGCATTCGTGCCGGTCAGATCGATCGCGGAAAGCGCGGCGACATTGCCGCCAGTACCATTCAGCAGCTGCACTTCGACGTTCCTGGCGGTACCGCCATTCAGCAGGTTGCCGGTCGTCGCATCAATAGTCGCACCCGAATTGAAATAGGTCGTGACCTTGCTGACGCTCGCGGGACAACCCGTTATCGAAATGCTGAAGGGAGTTCTGCCGGCAACTGATCCGGCAGTCGCCAAGGTCTGAGCCGTCACCGGCTGCAGGGTCACGGCGATGTTCTGGGAGCTGCTGCTGACACTGCATGAGGGTGCGGTGATCGTGATGCTGGGCAGAATGAGATCTGTGTTGAGACTTACGCTGACGCCGTACGTTTTATTCCCGGGGATATACCACCAGAACGGAATCAGGTTGATCTGGGGTATGACGCCAGGGGCGACCGGGCCGGTCGTGATCAAGGTTGCAGTGTACTTTGCTGTCACCGTGCCGCTGGTACCCGACGTAACGGCTCCCGGCACATAGCCCGCCGTGCTGGTGGGGCCGTCCTGACTGGCATTGCCGCTCTGACTCGATGTTCCAACCGGGGTGGCATTGACCAGCACCGCAAGGCCGGACAAGCCTGTCGCAAAAGTGATGCCCGGGCCGGTCGCACTATTCGTGCTATCCAAGGTGGCCAGGTATTGGCCTGCCTGGATAGTTGCCGGGAGATTGGCAGCCGAAAGGCCAGTGCAAGAAAAGGTGATCGTGGCCGTGCCTGTGGCCAGCGTGCTTCCTAACGCCACACCGGATGGGGTGGCTACGGTGCTGGGAAAGCTGAGCGTCGCCGATGCGGATGTGCAGTTCGGGGTGGCGGCAGCGGCAAGCGGCGCCCAGCCGATGGATGCGATCGCCAGCAACAGCCAGGCAAAGAGTTGGGCGCACCGCGAAGCAATACTGAAACGATGCATCATGTGCCACTCCTCGTGACCTGCGCGACCGAGTTGGGGCGCGTGCAGGTTGCCTGGATCTGTTCGTAGGCTTTCGCCTGCTTGCCTTTTGCCCTTGCTGCAACCTGATAGGCGAACGAGCACGATTGTGCTGTCCCACTATCGTCCTGCCAGCGCACGCTCAATCGCCCGGATTGATCGACGCCGCGCACCAGGATTTGTCCGGCTTGGCCGACGACGCCCAGTGAGGTTCCCTTCTCGTTGAACACTTCCGCACCGAACGGAAGCGCCTGACCGTCTTCGAAGACAGCGTGCACGATCAACGTGCGACCACTCTCGGTCTTGAATTTAAGCATCACCACTGCTCCGGCGTACGGCGCCACCTGTGCACTGGTAGCGTCGAGCTGCACATCCAGCGGCAGGCCCTTGGGGTCGATCTGCACCGTGTTCAGATTGTAGGGCGTGAGGTAAGGCACCAGCGCATAACCGAAGCGGTCGATGCGTGCACCGGCTGCACTGTCCAGCTGCGCACCAGCGGCGCCGGGTACGTAGACGATGCCGATGGTGTCACCCGTCGGCTGGCCGAAGGTGATGCCGCCGGGGTGTGCCACCACCGCGCCGCTCACACCCACGGATGCCTGCGAATAACCGGTGCCGTTGCCGTAGCTGGCGTTGAATATGGCGTATGGGCTGCGGTAACCCGCATTCACGCTGCCGGCAGTGTCGCCATCGTTGCTGCTATGCGTTGCCGTAGCGCCGTAGTTGAACTGACTGTCCTTGCCCAGCGTGCCGTTCACCATGGCCTGCTCTTGCGAGCCGCTGATTTCGTCATGTGAGAGATTCAGTGCAAAGGTCGGCGCGTGAGGGCTGTCGCCCAGCGGAACGCTGAAGTTCACGAAGTACTGGTTGTCGTAACGGCCCAGTGGATCGACCGAACGTGTGGCCGAAACGCTGTAGGACAACTTATGGAAATGGTTGTTGTAGCCCAGCTGGAACTGCGTGTCATTGCCGCTGCGATTCCAGTAGTCGCTGGCCGATACGTTGGTATAGATCGAGCCGGCGTTTTGTCCCAGGGACTGGCTGAGCGACAGCGTGAAGTTGTTGCGTTGACGTTGCAGCCCTGCCGCGGTGAGCACAGGATTGCTGGTGAACGCGCTGCCCGCCAGGGTCGCTTGCTGGGCCGGCGTGAGTACGCTTTGTTCCGGAACGCCGTCGATCGTCGGCACCGCCTGTGGTGGCACGTAGTCGAACGCATTGATTCCCTGGTGTGCGTAGTCGCGGGCCTGCGCGGCCTGGCTCAGGCTCAGATAGCCGCCGGTCGAGTAGCGATACGCGGCGACCGACAGGGTTGTCTGCGTCGACGGAATGATCTTGCTGTAGGTCACCCGCATGCTCTGACCGGACTGCGTCGAGTAGCCAGGAATGTGGGCGTTGGCCTGGGTAATGTCCACGGCGAGCGCGCCATAGCGCGTATCGATCGCGCCACCTATCAGCGCAGCGCCATAGCCCTGCGATCCCACGATGCCCGCATAACCGGTCAACAGGTTGTTGAAACCATGTTGTATCGTGGCCTGGACCACGGCTGGTTTGTCCCGGATCGATGCGTCGCGCAATTCGCCGGCAGCGAGGTCGAAGCGGGTGACGCCGGGCCGCAGCAGCTGCGCCACCGAGGCATATGGCACGGTGAAGGTGGTCACGCGACCATCAGCTTCAGTCACCGTGACCACCAGATTGCCGCCGTAGCCGGTCGGGTAGAGATCGGTGATCGTGAACGGGCCGGGTGCCACCGTCGTCTGATAGATCTGCACGCCGTTCTGACGCACGGTGACTTTGGCATTCGTCTCCGCCACGCCACGTACGACGGGCGCGTAGCCCTGCAGCGATTGCGGCAGCATGCGATCGTCCGTGCCGAGCTGCACGCCGCGGATGCCGTAACTGTCAAATACCGCGCCGTCGGTATAGCTGTCGCCGATCGTCAGCAGCGCGCGCAATGAGGACAGGTCGCGCTGCACGTACGTATCGATATTTTGCCATTGCTGACGGGCTGGAGAGCCGGCGGTGGCCGACTGCCAGTTGACCGTGGCATCTTCACGCAGATGCCAGGGGCCGATATTGAGGCCGCCATTCAAGCCCAGATACGACGTGGTTTGACTCTGGCCCTGGCTGCTGCTGTGGTAGCTGTTGAAGTTGTAGTTCAGCAATGCCGCCGGCACGCCCTCATCCCAGTATTCCGGGCTGACGTAGTCGCGCGGCATCTGGCCGAGATAGGCCTGTGGCACGCTGGCGTCGAGCCGCAGAGAGGTCATGTCGAACGTCATGCTGGCGCCCGCAATGAGACTGTCGATGCTTACGCAGGCTGTCGGGTCGCTCAGGCGCGCGGTGGTTTCTGCGGACAGCTTGGCCGGACGCAGTCCCATCTGGTCGAGCAATTTGTGATCTACGCATGGCGTGGCGCTGGTATTTGCCGCAGCGGCAGCGAAACGCACGTCGCTACGACCGACCCAGATATTGTTGAGATAGATGTCCGCGTTGTAACTGCCGGGCAATACCGGATTGCCATGCTCGAAGCGGGACAAATCCGTGGTGTTCTGACCGGCACCGGACAATAGACCACGGTCGAAATCGGCGTAGCCACCACTGGCGCTCGCATCGGCAGGACTGGCCGATGCATCCGCGCCATTGACCGGAGCCGCACTCGATGCAGCGGCCCATCCAGCCAACGTAGCGGCAATCACGGAGTAAAGGAAAACGCGGCGGCACGCCACGGGCCAGCGTTTGCTTGGCTGCTGCTTGGCGTGCCGGAACTTCACGACGAAACGGTCCCCTTCAGGACAACGATGGAGCCGAAGTCGGTAATGCAGTTGTATTGGATCGCGTCGCCAGCGCTCGGCGCCTGCTTCAGGTCAGGTATGGACACGCGCAAATCGGAACGTGGCGCCACCATGCCGGTGTCGACCTTGTGGGATGTGCCGCCGACATTCACCGTGATCTCGCCGATGGTGATGTAGTAGGGCGTGGGGTTATGCACGACCAGGGCAGCTGCTCCAGCTTCGCTGGCAGCTTTGAAGCTCAGTTCGCTGGGTGCCTTCTGCGGATCACCTGCCAACTGGTCAGGGCGATAGAACAGCTTCAGACGTGAGCGAATCGCCATCTGCAGGACGTTTTTGCCCTGGAACTGTGGGCCGCTGGGCTTGGGTGGGACTTCCAGCACATTTAGCCAGAACACCGACTCACGGTCGGTCGGCAAGGGCTGGTCGCTGTGGGTAAACAGGATGCGCAGGCTCTGATCGCGGTTCGGTTCCATGCGGAACAGCGGCGGCGTGATCAGAAACGGTGTGTGTACCTTGTCTGGTGTGGATTGTGAGTCGCCGCTGTCGATCCAGGCTTCGATCAGCGCCGGCGTGGTGTTTTGGTTGCTCAGGCGCACCGTGACTTCGCCGTCTTTGGCCGGAAAGACTACGCGGGTGCCGGCGATAACGACGCTGGCATGAGCCGGAACGGCAGATAGCGCGCAGCCGATGGCCAGCAGCGCCGCGGTCAGGGCGCGAATCGGTTTGTTCATGGGGGGTCTCGACTGCCGGTGGGCGATGACGCTGCGGCCGGTGCTCCGGCCGCAGCAGCGAGGCGGACGTATTACTGGTAGTTGAGCGCGTACACGACGGAGGTGTTGACGCTACCTGCGGTCGCGCCAGTCGTCTGTGCCACGTAGCCAGCGTAAAGCTGGTAGGTGGCGCCACCGGAGGACAGCGTCGTGGCGGCAACACCTTGAGCGCCCACTGCACCAGCCAGGGTCAGGGCGCCAGTCAGGCTTTGGCTGCTGGAAAGCGCGACTTCCACATTGGTGGCGGTGCCGGTGGCGTTCTTCAGATAACCGGTGACCGAGTCAATGCTGGCTCCCGAGAAGAACGGGGTCACCGTGGTGTACGGGGCGATGGTCGTGCAAGCGCTCAGCACCATGGCGACCGACGTCCATCCGGAGGTAGCGCCGGCGGTTGCAAGGGCGTTGGTCATCGTGGTCGGCAGCGTGACCGTCGGGCTGGCGACGCCGTTGACGAGCACGTTGCAGGTCGAAGCGGCGATCGCACCAGTGATGGTGATGGTGCCGCCGCTGTTGGCGACCGCGTGCGCGGGCTGCGGAGCGAAGGCTGCTACGCCGAAACCGGCGATCAGGGCAGCGGAGAGAAGAGTCTTGTTCATGCGTATTCCTTGATGGTGTTTGTTTTGGTTGACTGGTTTCGACGCGCTACTGGACAACGGTGGTGGTGTTACCCCGACTGCAGCCTTGCTGCGCGGCTGGGTCTACCCAGCATCAGCAAGCGGCGTGCCAAGTCCCTGGCGTACTGATTTGGCGGGTTGAACGGTGGGATTACGACGGAAGAGGGCTCAAGCACCTGGGCGCATACGCACACGCGCTGTAGGACATCTCTGACAAATTACGTCATTGAAGAGTGCGAACTGGGTCACCTTTTTAACAGAATCATCACATGTTCTCTACAAAAAGGTGACGGCGCCAGCCAAGCGGCCCAATATGTCAAGTGAGCTTGACATCGGCTGGGCCTTCTTCTAGCCTGATTGTCAAGGTCACTTGACATATCGCCAGCGGGAGTCCCCCATGCGCAAGACCAGATCCCTCCACCAGCGCTACATGCGCGAATTCTGGCCAGCGATGGCAGCCTATGTGGCGGTCATGTTTCTGCTGTGGCCGCTGCTGCCGCGGGTGAATAACGAGTTGTTGAAGATCGCCCTGGCGCTGCTTCCGGTGGTGCCGGTGCTGTTTGTGGTGCGCGCGATGGTGCGGCTGGTGCTGGGTAGCGACGAACTGGAGCAGCGCATCCATTTGATCGGTCTGGCGGTAGCGGCCACGGTGGTGAGCATTCTCAGCATGGCCGGCGGCTTCCTCACCGCAGCCAACATCATCAAGCTCGATGGTTCGATTCTGCTGTGGGTGTGGCCGGCCCTGGTGGTGCTGTACTCCGCCGGGCGCAGCTGGGCCAGCCGTCGTTATGGTGGCGACGGCAATGTCATATGCAACGACGGTTTTGCCTGGCATTGGCGCCTGTTGCTGCTGGCGCTGGTGCTTGCCGCTGTTGCCTGGCTTGGGCGCAACCAACTGGTCGAGTACCAGCTCGGCATGCTGTGCGGCATGAGTGCAGCACTGGCGGCTTGGGGGTTGATCCTCGCCATTGCGTATTGGCGCCGGGGCCGGGATGGCGACCAGGGGGCTCCGTGATCCCGTTCCTGGTCAGACCGCGGGCGGCATCGATGCAGGTGCCCATCCATGAATAATCATGTGCGCGAATTGCGCGGCGAACAGAACTGGTCGCAGGCCGATCTGGCCGAGCGGCTGGAGGTGTCGCGGCAGACCGTCAACGCGATCGAGACCGGCAAGTACGATCCCAGCCTGCCGCTGGCATTCAAGATTGCGCGGCTGTTTGGTCGTCCGATCGAATCGATTTTTGTACCGGGTGAGGAGTGAGAGGCATGGCATTGAACGGACGTACCGCCATCCGCATCGGCGCGGTCATCGTGGGGCTAGGCTTTTTGGCCTGGCATCAGTTTCAGCCGAAGGATCAATTAGCGGTGGCCGCTGAAACGAACGTTGCCGCACCGGTAGTTGCGGGCAAGCCGCTGCCACCGTCAAAACCGCGGACCTGGCAGTTAGGCCGTGTGACGCTGACCGCGTGCGAGCTGACGCAGCCGAACAGCGGGCTCAGCACGGCGGCGTGGTGCATGGCGTTTCCGGTGCCGGAAAATCGCGCCGATCCGCACAGCCGCATGATCACTCTCAAACTGGCGGTGTTGCGGTCCACTGCGCAGGTGGCAAGCAAGGACATGCTGGTGTTTCTCGCTGGCGGCCCCGGTCAGGCGGCAACCGATTCGGCGGGCGCGATTGCTTCGATGCTGGAACCGTTGCGTGCGCATCGCGATGTGCTGCTGCTCGATCAGCGCGGTACGGGCGGCTCCAATGCACTCACCTGCAAGGATGTCGATGATGCGGCTACGCCAGACGATTCGGACGGCCTCGACGCCGACAAGTTGCGCAATGCGGCTGCCGATTGCCTCAAGCAGCTGCGCAACCGTGCCGACCCGCGTTACTACACCACCACGATGGCGGCGCAGGATCTGGAGGACGTGCGCAAGGCGCTCGGTTCGCCGCAGTTCGATCTGGTCGGGGTGTCGTATGGAACGCGGATGGCCCAGCAGTACCTGATGCGTCATCCCGATGCGGTACGCAGTGTGGTGCTGGACAGCGTGGTGCCGAATTCGCAGGCACTGGGTGAGGACTTTGCGCGCAATCTCGACGATGCCTTGAAGGCTCAGTTCGCACGCTGCACCGCCGAACCGGCCTGCAAGCAGCATTTCGGCGACCCGGATCAGACCCTGTATCAGCTGCGCGATGCGCTGCGTGCAAACCCGCACCAGGTCAGTTTCCGTGATCCGGAGAGCTATCGGACCGTCAAGCGGGTACTCAATGAAGACTCCCTGGCCAGCGTGGTGCGGATCTTCGCCTACACGCCCGCCACCGCCGCGCTGCTGCCGCTGTCGATCGATGCGGCAGCCCACGGCGATGTGGGTCCATTGCTGGGCCAGGCGAAGATCCTTTCCGGCGATCTGGCCGATCTGATGGGCAGCGGCATGCAGTACTCGGTGATTTGCAGCGAGGACGCCGACCTGCTCGCGCCGCGCCCGCAGGACGCCGACACCATCCTGGGTACGCACATGATTGACGCGCTCAAGTCGGTTTGTTCGGTGTGGCCGAAGGGCACGCGTCCGGCGGATTTCCATCAGGCGTTGAAAACCACGACGCCGGTGCTGTTACTCGCCGGCCAGTACGACCCGGTGACGCCGCCGCGCTACGCCGAAGAAGTGGCGAGGGGTTTGCCGAACGCACGTGTGCTGGTCCTCAAGGGACAGGGCCACAGCGTGATGGCAACCGGCTGCACGCCGCAGCTGGTCAAGCATTTTGTCGAGAAGCTCGATCCGAAGACACTGGATGCGAAGTGTCTGAACCAGCTGCAACCCACCCCGATATTCATCGACTTCAACGGAGCCACGCCATGATCGAGGTGAAGGATCTGCACAAGGCGTTCGGTACGGTGAAAGCCGTCGACGGCGTCAGCTTCACCGCCCGCGATGGCGAGATCACCGGCCTGCTCGGCCCCAACGGCGCCGGCAAGACCACCACGCTGCGCATGCTGTACACGCTGATGGCGCCGGATCGTGGCCAGGTACTGGTGGATGGCATCGACGCGGCGGTAGACCCGCTCGGCGTGCGCCGCCAGCTTGGCGTGCTGCCGGATGCGCGTGGCCTGTACAAGCGGCTTACTGCACGCGAAAACATCGACTACTTCGCACGTCTGCATGGCTTGCCGGAAGCGTTGTTGAAAAGCCGTCGCGATGCGTTGATCAAGGCACTGGAAATGGATGACATCGCCGATCGCCGGACCGAGGGTTTCTCGCAGGGCCAGCGGGTGAAGACCGCGATCGCCCGCGCACTGGTGCACGACCCGCGCAATGTGATTCTCGATGAGCCCACCAACGGTCTCGACGTGATGGCCACGCGTGCGCTGCGTCAGTTCATGGCCCGGCTGAAAGGCGAGGGCCGCTGCGTGCTGTTTTCCAGCCACATCATGCAGGAGGTCGCGGCACTGTGTGATCGCATCGTCGTGATCGCGCATGGTCGCGTCGTGGCCGACGAATCACCGGATGCGCTCAGGGCGCAGACCGGCGAGAACAATCTGGAGGATGCGTTCGTGAAGATCATTGGCAGCGACGAGGGGCTGGCCGCATGAATACTGCCTCCACGAAAGTTCAGCGTAGCCGCGCGTTCCTTACAGTGTTCCTGAAGGAAGTGAAGGAAAATCTGCGCGATCGCCGTACCCTGATCAGCGCGTTCCTTACCGGCCCGCTGCTGGGGCCGATCCTGTTCGTCATGTTGCTCAACATCACGCTGAACCGCGAGCTGGACAAGGCCGAGAAGCCACTGCCGGTGCCGGTCATTGGCGCCGAATACGCGCCCAACCTGATTGACGCGCTGAAAGCCGGCGGCGTGGTGCCAGGCGCACCGATCGCCGATCCGGAGCGGGCCGTGCGCAAGCAGGACGCCGACGTGGTGCTGCGCATCGCATCCGACTACGGCAAGGCCTGGCGCAAGGGCGAACCGGTACAGGTGGAGTTGATCTACGACTCTTCGCAGCGCGATGCCAACACGGCGGTCGAGCGGGTATCCCAGCTGGTCGAAGGCTACGCTCGTCAGCAAGGCGCGATGCGGCTGGTGGCGCGTGGGTTGTCGCCCAGCACTGCATGGCCGCTGCAGGTGGCCAGACGTGATCAGGCAACGCCGCAATCGCGCGCCGTGTTGATGTTCGCGATGTTGCCGTATTTCTTCGTGATCACCATCTTCATGGGCGGCATGTACCTGGCGATCGACCTCACTGCCGGCGAACGCGAGCGGCAATCGCTGGAGCCGCTGTTCGCGAACCCGGTGGCTCGATGGAAAATCCTCAGCGGCAAACTGGCGGCAATCTGCGCGTTTTCCACCGTCAGCCTGCTGATTACGTTGCTGGCATTTGGCGTGGTGGGGCGTTTCATTCCTGCCGAGAAAGTCGGCATGGAGCTGGATCTTGGCCTGCACTTCGCCGCTTACGTATTGCTGCTGATGTTGCCGGTGGTTTTGCTGCTCGCCGCGTTGCAGTCGATGGTGGCGGCATTCGCGAAGAGCTACCGCGAGGCGCAGACCTATCTTTCGCTGCTGATGCTGGTACCGATCATCCCCAGCTTGGTGCTGGCCGTGATGCCGATCAGGGCCCAGGCATGGATGTACGCGATGCCGCTGCTGGGTCAGAGCTTGGGCATCATGCAGCTGTTGCGCGGTGACGGCGTTACGACGCAGCAGATTGGCTTGTGTCTTGGCGGCACCCTGGCAGCTGGCGTGATCGCTGTGTTGCTGACGATTCAGCTGTATCGCTCCGAGCGACTGGCGATCTCGACC
>JBAPPP010000367.1:0-1806 GCA_049280175.1 Rhodanobacter sp. | reverse complement strand
CGATGCGCGGAGAGCTGATCTGGGTCTACGAAGGGTTGACCGACTATCTCGGCACGGTGCTGGCGGCGCGCAGCGGCCTTCGCACGGCGGAACAGACTCGTGAGCAGATCGCGGCGGTCGCGTCGATGCTCGATCATCGCGCGGGGAGTTCTTGGCGATCGTTGCAAGACGTTTCAGATTCGGCGCAAGTGCTTTATTTCGCACCGCCGGAGTGGATGTCGTATCGCCGCGGGACAGACTTCTACACGGAGAGCGTTCTGTTGTGGCTGGAAGTTGACGTGACGATTCGAAAGTTGACGCAAGACCAGCGATCGATGAACGATTTCTGCAAAATATTTTACGGCGGGCCAGATGGGCTTCCGGTGATTAAGCCTTATGTGTTCGAAGACATCGTGTCGACTCTGAATCAGGTGGCGCCGTACGACTGGCGAACATTTCTGCGCCAGCGCCTCGATTCCCTTGGGCCGCACGCGCCTCTCCGCGGAATTACCGGCGGCGGCTGGGATCTGGTTAACACCGATATGGCCAACGAGATTCATGCCGCGCGGCATGCACTTTCCGGTGGAGGCGATTACACCGCGTCGTTGGGTATGGTCGTCAAGAGCGACGGCACGATTCAGGACGTCATTCCCGGAATGGCGGCCGAACATGCGGGCCTTAGTCCTTTTATGAAGATCATCAGCGTCGGCGGTCGACAGTTCTCGATCGAGGAATTGAGCCGGGCGGTGCAGGAATCGCACTCCGCTACGGGACCAATCGCGATACTTGCTTCGAACACCGGCACAATCGAACATCACGACATTACGTATCGCGACGGAACTCGGGAGCCGCATCTGAAGCGGAATGAAGGAACTACGGATTATCTGGACGATATCCTGAAGCCGCTGGCGAAGTGACGGAGCGACTCCGCCAGATTTCGCTTAACCCTTAACCGGGGTTTCCTGGTTGAGGATCGCGACCCATCGTCTCCCCCTTTTGATCCAAGTGGTACTCTCGATGACCGGATTCGACGGAAATTTTTTGCCTTCGTAGCTGCCAACACGCACAGTCTCATACGTTAAGATTACCGTCGTCGCATTCGGCATGAACCCCTTCATTTTTCTCCACTTGGAGTGCGAGACGGTACGCGACTTCATCGTCGCAACGTATTGAGGCTGCCGAACGATCCCGCTACGAAAAATCATGATACCGTCGGCAGGCACCAACCGACTGAACCCATCGGCATCGCGAGCGTGCGCAGCCTTCCAGACGCGCTTCTCTTGCTCCATCACGTGGCGGACGATTGCCTCGCTCGTTGCAGACTTACTCGATCGCTTTTTCCGCACAGTTCCGTCCTTCGAGACCATTCGACCAACGTGGGTTCTCGCTTTGTGAATATGCAACAGAAAGCGGAGGTCGTGGCGGGGAATCTCTCATCTTCCTTCGAGCCGGTGGCATGGCAATTGGCGCGTATATAAGGACCGGGTTCAGGCCGCTCCATAGAAAAAGGCGGATGCGCACGAGCGCACCCGCCTTCGAACGCAAAAGTCGTAACTTTTACGTCTACGTGCGTCTACGCGTGGGCGCCGCGCGCCTTGCGGTTCGGCGCAGCGGCTTCGCCTTCCTCAGTGTCAGCTTCCTCGCCCGCAGATTTCGCTTCAACGTTGATTTTCTCGGCGAGCTCCGTGAGCTTATGGTCGGTTTCCTTTTCCTCTCTTAGTGTCTGCTTGAGTAACGCATTGGCTTCGGATTCTCCGAGGAGTTCAGCCCAAGTCGCCACGCAACCGTAGGCGGCGATCTCGTAGTGCTCTACTCGCTGCGCTGCGG
>JBAPPP010000366.1:0-2447 GCA_049280175.1 Rhodanobacter sp. | reverse complement strand
GGCCAGACCCCATCTCGTGATCTTTCGTGGCACAAGTATGGCCTCGTCCGCCAAGGCGTAGAACGATTCGACTGTGGCGAGTGGCCATTCAATGTCCAGCAGGTCGGCGTATTCGCGGTCTATGGTCGACCGCATTCCCTCTGTGTATTCACCGTATACGCTCGCCCAGAACAGTCCCAATTTGTCTGGAATAATTGGCACACAGACTTTTGATGGGTATCTCGGTTTGTACTTGAAGCAGCGCTTGTAAACGTCATTTAATAGTGTAAATACACCCAACCCAAGGGCTGGCTGTTCCGAAAATATCGTTCTTTCCCATACATCTTTTGGCTTTACGATCTGCAGTCGCGAATGTGCTAGGTAAGAGGGGAGGCTTTCGGCGAACTGCACCAAGATGTCGGGGTCGAACGCGTCAATGTAGCCGAGCACCTTCTCTTTTGCAGAGGGTGCGGTGACCGACGAATTTTTTGCCCAACCCGAAGGTGCCCGTCGGTAGAGTGGGATAATCGGGAAGTGGTGCCCGCCCCACAAGCTACTGGCCAAACGTATGGCCTCCCGCGCTTGCGATGCATCCTGCGGATCCACAAGCAGCGCCATCTTCGTTGGGCGTACTTTGATGGTTGCCGTACCAAACATGTCATTCCTTTGCTGCGACGCATACGTCCGAATGCTACTACGTCGTCACGCACTGCGCCTTCGGCAGCCCACGCCGCAATCCGATGCTGGTAGAGCGGTCGCGGACCATCATCGAGATCGCGTTACGCGGCAAGGCTCTTTCAACCAGGGCTCAACCACGAGTCGATGTTCCTAGGCTGTATCGCCAAAATAGAGCGATTGTGGTCAGCGGCTAGGACCCCAAGTGACAGCTCATCGGCGATGGCGGCGAACGAGAATAAGTCTGCTTCGGCCTCCGCGCCCTTCCAGAGCCACCAGAGGCACCAGAGGCACCAGAGGCACGCAACAAGCATGTCCTGGGGAGGCTGCGGATCGAAATTCGAGCACGACGTTTTTTGCCAGCGTACCGTTTGCTCGGCAGCGACGTCTTGCGCCCGAACTCCACTTGTTCGCTGACGGAACTCCGTGTTCGATCATTGGCATGGAACCGGGTGGCCTCCGGCCTTTGCGATGGCAGCTTCCTGCACAAGGCAGTCAGCCAGCGATTTGTTAACTGTGTCGGCATATTGTGCAACCGATGCAGCCGCTGTGTTTTTCGCAGCTACTGCCGTGTTTCGGGCGGCAACATCCTGGGCCTGCGTGTTTGCTGCTGCAGTCGCTGCGGTGAAGCCACTTGCAGCTGCGCTCGAATCTTGTGTCCCCATGCTAGTGATTGACCCATCGGCACCTGCCGTCAAAGTCACGTTTGAAGTTTCGAACAAGACATTGCGCCATGGCTGAATGTAGATGCGACCAAACTGGGCAATTGGTATTGGCGAAGTCGGCACTGGTAAATCGTCCGTGGTGTCGATGATCTGATTGTCGAGATCGGCAAGCGAACTATCCTCTTTGATTGTTCCCCCACACGCGCTGCCACGACACGCCCTCAAAACCGCCAATGCAGGATCGCGGTAAACAATTCCATTTTCAGGACTCTCGGATTCAGCTGCTGGCGTGTCGCCGACTAGGGGCGTTTCACCGGAGGCCCTACCAACCGTCCACGCGCGAATCGACAGCTGGAGTGAGAGCCCCTGTGAAGATTGACGAGGACGGCGTTCGCTGGCGGCTCCCCATTCGTCGCCTTCATCAAGCCGGCGTCCACAGCGGCATCCGCGTGGGCACCTGATGCCTTTGCGGCGCTTCGGGCTTGAGCCGTTTGCATTTCCACCACCGCGTTGCCAGCGGCTTCCTCCGCGTTGGTTGCCAAAGCGTCGGCTGCGCGCGCCTCGGCCTGAGAATCGTCGGCCTTCTTCTGCGCGTCCCGCTCCTCTTGCGCCCATTTGCGCTTCGCGTCAGGCGACGAACTTGTAGCGGGCATCCTGACGTCGACCGCTTTATATGCGGCCGCGTCTGCGATCGCATCGTCATTCGCCGCAGCCGCCGCTCCTTTGGCCCTATCCGCAGCGTCATTGGCTACCGCCGCGCCCACTGCTTTCTTACCGACATCCGATAGCCAACCCGCTGGAACAATAACGTCATCGTAGATATCGAACGAGCGATTTAGCACATACGTATCCCCGGCCACATTCTTGAGTACACCACCAGTCTTGCCTACCGCCTGCCTCAGTTCATTCCGCGACGGCGTCCACGTGAGGGTAAACGTGTGCGTCAGACCATATTCGGCCATCAGCGCAGCAACCCGCGCTTGAGCCCTTGTCACTTCTGGGTTTGGTTGAGAACTTGCGCTCGCACTTCCGGAAACGCTCAAGGAAAGCGCTATGCCGGGTGGTGTCCCGGCAGGAGCACCCGCCCCAGGCGGCGATACTTCCACCGGCTTGCCGTTTTGTAGTGCT
>JBAPPP010000365.1:0-10617 GCA_049280175.1 Rhodanobacter sp. | reverse complement strand
GTTGCCGCCCTGGCCCTGCGGCCGGCCGGCACCTTGCGGACGATTGCCACCCTGGCCTTGTGGACGGGCTCCACCCTGGGCGTATGGGCGCGCGTTGCCGTGTGGCTGATTGCCGTAGGAAGCGTTGCCATGCGATGCATTGCCGTGCGCCTGGTTGCCATGCGCTTGATTGCCGTGTGACTGGTTGCCGTGAGCTTGATTGCCCTGGCCTTGCGGACGGCCACCTTGTGCTGGCCGACCACCGGGCGCACGGTTACCGGCGCCAGGACCGCGTGTTTCGCCGCCAAAGCCACTGTAGGGGCTGCCTGCACCGCGACCTTCGCCGCCAGCACGCGCACCAAACGGCTTGCCACCAGCGCCTGCTGGACGACGATTGCCTGCCGCTGCACCGCCTGCAGTATTCCCACGTGGGGCTCCGGCGTTGCGACCACCACCTTCGCGGCTTTCGCCGGCAAACCAGGTACGCACCGACGGCAGTTCCTGACCCGGCGCCACGCGCCGACCCTTGCCACCACCACGGTTGGGACCGCCTGCGCCGCGTTCAGGGCGCACGACATTGCCATTCACTTCCTTGCCGTCGCGACGCGGCGGCTTGCGACCGCGCACCGGCTCTTCGCGGATGCGGTCGTAGGCACGCAGTTCGCGGGCTTCATCCTGACCACCGGTCCACGCTTTGCTGCTGCCGCTTTCGGGACGATATTCGGTGACGCTGCGATTGGCGCGGCGCTGATGCAGCACCGGGCTCAGCGTCAGCACCGGCTGCGGCACGCCGAGGCCGGTGGTCTGGCGCAGCTGCTTGACGGTTTCCGCGTCGAGTGGCTCGCAGTCGCCGCGGCGCAGGTTGCGCGGCAGTTCGATCTTGCCGTAACGGATGCGCTTGAGACGGCTGACCAGAAAGCCCTGCGAATCCCACAGCCGGCGAACTTCGCGGTTGCGGCCTTCGCGGATGACGACGCGGAACCAGCTGTGGCTACCGCCGCGGCTGATCACGGCGATTTCGTCGAAGCGTGCAGGACCGTCTTCCAGTTCCACGCCGGCCTTGAGCTTCTCGATGATCTCGTCGGGCACTTCGCCGTGAACGCGGCAAAGGTATTCGCGCTCGAGACCGCTCTTCGGGTGCATCAGCGCATTGGCCAGCTCACCATCGGTGGTCAGCAACAGCAGGCCGGTGGTGTTGATGTCCAGCCGACCCACGGCGACCCAGCGCGCGCCCTTCAGGCGCGGCAGCTGTTCGAACACGGTGGGGCGACCTTCCGGGTCGTCGCGGGTGGTCAGCACGCCCTCGGGCTTGTGATAGACCAGCACTTCGGTGTCGTCGCGGCTGTCGGTGGCGACGACGAACTGCTTGCCGTCGATCACGACCCGGTCGCCGGCATGCACGCTGTTGCCGATTTCGGCCGGATTGCCGTTCAGTTCGACTTCGCCGGACTGGATGCGTACTTCAAGCATGCGGCGCGAACCGAGGCCTGCATTCGCAAGCACTTTGTGCAGGCGCTCTTCCAGCGCGGGCGCGTCGGTCTCGGTGCGCGTTTCGCGCTTCAGGGATAAAACGGATTTTTGCGGCGCAGTCATGCGCGGTACTCCTCGGTATCTTGCTCGGCGGTGTCGGGTTCGACATCCGCGGCGGGGTTCGCTGCCTCGTCGGCAGTGGTAGTCGGGACCTCGACGGATGGGCTCGTGTCGGAGCTGGATTCGTCGGCCTCGGATGAAGTGGTCGGCGCCGGGGCGTCGGCCGTAATTTGAGTGGTGTCGTCAGTATCGGCGTCGGCAGTGTCCGCGTCGTCTGCCGTGATGTGAGTGGTGTCTTCCACATCAGTATCGGCAGCATCCGCATCGTCTGCCGGAGTTTCTTCATCCGGATCGATCGGCAGATCGCGCGCGATGCGGACGGTCAGGGGTTCCTGCTCGAAGCGCAGTTGCGGATCTTCCATGTCGCGGATTTCCGACAGCGGCGGCAGCTGGTCCAGCGATTTTAGATTGAAGTAGTCGAGAAAGGCGCGGGTCGTGCCGAATAGCGCCGGCTTGCCGGGTACATCGCGGTAGCCGACCACGCGGATCCATTCGCGCTCTTCCATCGTCTTGATGATGTTGGAGGACACCACCACGCCGCGGATCTGTTCGATTTCGGGGCGGGTGATCGGTTGGCGGTAAGCGATCAGGGCCAGCGTTTCCAGCAACGCGCGCGAATAGCGGCTGGGCTTTTCGGTCCACATCCGCGAGATCCACGGATGTACCTCCTGGCGTACCTGATAGCGAAAACCGGAGGCGACCTGATTGAGCTCGACGCCGCGGCCATCGCAATCCTCGGCCAGCGCTTCCAGTACCTTGGCGATCTGCTCCTGGCCGACGTCGTCGGCTTCGTTGAACAGGTCACCCAGCTGATGAATCGTCATCGGCTGGCTGGAGGCCAGCAGGGCTGCCTCGATAATCGGTTTGAGTTGCTCGATCTGCATAAGCCTTAGGTCGGATGCCGATTCAATGGGTGCAGCTTCATTCGTTGGACGATTCGATCAGTGCCGGCTCGCCCGGTTGCGTGTCATCTCTTGGGTCAACCGATTCATCGGGATGGCTTACCCTGGCCTTCACGTAGATCGGTCCCAGCGGAACTTCCTGGACAATCTCCACCAGCATTTCCTTGCCCAGTTCCAGCATCGCAAGGAACGTCACCACGATGCCAAGGCGCCCCTCGGTGATGTCGAACAGGCTCTCGAAACGATGGAAGCTGTTGTCGTCGAGCCGGCTCAGCAATTCGCCCATGCGCTGGCGCACGCTGAGCGCCTCGCGCTTGATCGCGTGGTGCCCGAACAGTTCGGCCCGGTGCATCACGTCTTTCAGCGCCAGCAACAGTTCCTGCAGCTCCAGCGGCGGCGGCAACTTGATCACGTTGCGTTCGCCCACCTCGGCGTGCACCACCACGGTGTCGCGTTCCAGCCGGGGCAGGGCCTCGATATCTTCTGCCGCCCGCTTGAACCGTTCGTATTCCTGCAAACGCCGTACCAGTTCGGCCCGGGGGTCGTCCTCCAGCCCTTCCTCGGTCGGCGGCCGCGGCAACAGCAGCCGCGATTTGATCTCGGCCAGGATCGCGGCCATCAGCAGGTATTCGGCGGCCAGCTCCAGCCGCATCACATCCCGCATCAGCTCGATGTAGGTCATGTACTGCCGGGTGATCTCGGCGACCGGGATATCCAGGATGTCGAGGTTCTGCCGGCGAATCAGATACAGCAACAGATCCAGTGGCCCCTCGAACGCCTCGAGAATGACCTCGAGTGCATCCGGCGGGATGTACAGATCCTGCGGCATTTGCAGCATCGGCTGGCCACGTACCATGGCTAGCGGCATTTCCTGCTGTTGCGGTACCGACGCAAACGCGTCCTGCGTTACCGCGATCGGCTGAGACTCGATTGGCTCAGTGCTCATCAATACATGTCGTTGGGCCGCCTTCAGCGGCTGGCAGTGCGTTCATCACAATCGGATTCATTCCACCGTCGGTTCGACCCGAGGAATGTCCGTGCTCGAAACGTAGCGGTGAGGCGGCGTTCCCAAGTACAGCCCTGTCTTTCACATCTTCAACCGAGGCGCGTCGGGCGCCACCGCCGAGACGGGCCTGATGAAGCCACTCGTTGGTGGTTCGATCAGGCGGGTCGCGAGCGACCATGCCGCGCCAGCTCCGGGTTGTCAGCCACGGCAAAGGCGCAAGTCAAAGGTTAAAGGCGACGCCTTTGACTGTTCATTGGGTCGGTTTGAGAGCATCGGGTGGATGCCATGGGGCTGTCGGGTTGACCGACAAACGTATTTCCATGGAGCCACGCGTGGACGAAGAGTAGCGACTGCGCGGCGACAAGTCTAGCGGTGAAGCCGCCAATCGCTGGATGTCCGTCCGAATGCGTCGTCACTACGTGGGCGATATGTGACCTAAAGTGTCTGTCCGGGGCGCGGCGACATCACGCATGGTGGTGGCAAGCATGGGCCGTGGGTGAACCCACGTTGTGTCGGGCCGCACGCCATCAAATATCCGATCGGCATGGACAGCGTCGAAGGGGTCACGGCGGGTTCGTGGCTACTTGCTGGGCGCTGTATTGGAAACGCATGATTACAGGGACGTGGCAGGTTCAAGTCGCTTGGCGACGCCACGAATCCGCTCAGGCAGGGCGGTCCGTTCGTAAACGGCGACATCCTGAAATCTGAGCATTGGCGCCGCACTTCGCGGGCTGGCATCGGTATTGCTAGGGGAGGGTAGGGCACGATGGTTGCGATCGCGTTTGCGGCTATCTTGAAGCGTTCTGGCGACTTCACTAGAGCCCTGGGTGACCAGGATGGATGGAGAGAGAAGTGCTGGTGCGTCGGTTTAGCGACGTGCCGGAATGACTCAGGATGATTGGGTTGGCGTCTTGCCAGTGGCGCAAGCGTAAATGGACGGTGCGACGATGACGATCGAAAAAAACGGAATGGGTGGTGGCGAACCGGAGCAGCTGCGTCCGGCGCGCATGCAAATCGAAACGACGGTACTGATGAGCCGTCGCGGCGAGTCGCACCCGACCGAACTGGTCGATATCTCCGCTACCGGAGCATTGCTGCGGCGCCCGCTCGGCTGGTCCGGCGAAGTCGGAACGAGCTGGGTGCTCGACATGATTTTCGGACACAACCTGCACATTCATCTGGAGGCGGCGGTCGTGCGTATTTCCGACCACTACATCGGCTTTTCCTACAGTCGCATTCCGGAGGACAAGCAGGTCCCTCTGTGGAATCTGCTGGGCGGCTATGCCGATATTCTCGAGAACTGGAAAGACCGCTGATTGCAGCGACCCCATGCCGCCCGTACCGCGGGTGGCATGCTGATTCAGCGCGAATGGAATCAGAGGGCTCCAACCTGAACGGTTGAGCGACTCAACGCGAGCCGTGCGGACTCCTTGGACCGTCCCTCAAGCAGGCGTCTTCTTTTCGTCGCGCAACTCGCGGCGCAGGATCTTGCCCACATTGCTCTTGGGCAACGAATCGCGAAACTCGATCAGCTTGGGCCGCTTGTAGCCAGTGAGATTCTCGCGGGTAAACTGCCTGAGCGCTTCTTCCGTCAGGCTCGGATCCTTGCGTACCACGAACAGCTTCACCACCTCGCCCGAATGTTCGTCGGGAACACCCACCGCCGCCACTTCGAGCACGCCGGGGTGCTGCATCACGATGTCCTCGACTTCGTTGGGATACACGTTGAAGCCGGACACCAGGATCATGTCCTTCTTGCGGTCGACGATATAGATCAACCCCATCTCGTCGATACGCCCGATATCGCCGGTGCGCAGCCAGCCGTCACCGCTCAGCACCTTGCTGGTCTCGACCGGCTGATTCCAGTAGCCCTTCATGACTTGCGGGCCGCGGATACAAATCTCGCCGATTTCGCCGATCGCCAGCTGCTTGCCGTCATCGTCTTGAATGCTGATTTCCGTGGAAGGAATCGGCAGGCCGATCGAACCACTGAAACGGGCACCGTCCACCAACGGATTGATGGTGGCCACCGGCGAGCTTTCGGTCATGCCGTAGCCCTCGATGAGGACGCAGCCGGTGACCTTTTGCCATTTTTCAGCAACCGCGCGCTGCACGGCCATGCCACCACCGAAACTCATGCGCAGGCGCGAGAAGTCGACCTTGTCAAAACCTGGCGTGTGCAACAGGCCATTGAACAGGGTATTCACGCCGGTGATAGCGGTGAACTTGATGCTGGCCAGTTCCTTGACGAACCCTGGCATGTCGCGGGGGTTGGTGATCAGGATGCTCTGCCCACCGAAGCGCAGGAAGATGAGGCAGTTACAGGTCAGCGCAAAGATGTGATACAGCGGCAACGCGGTAATGATGATCTCTTCGCCAGGGTTTATCTTCGACGCGAACCAGGCTCCCGCCTGCAGCATGTTGGCGACCATATTGCCGTGGGTCAGCATGGCGCCCTTCGCTACGCCGGTAGTGCCACCGGTGTATTGCAAAAAAGCGATGTCATCGTGATTCAGCGCTACCGGTGCCGGCGGGTGTGACGCGCCGCGCGTCAGCGCATCGCGAAAGCGCACGGCATGCGGCAGATCAAACGCAGGCACCATTTTCTTGACGTGCTTCAGGACGAAATTGATCAGCACGCCCTTGGCGCCCAAGAGGTCGCCGATGCCGGTGCTGATGATGTGCTGCACCTGGGTTTCGGCGACGACTTGCTGCAGTGTCGCGGCAAAGTTGTCCAGCACCACGATCGCCTTGGCGCCGGAATCCTCGAGCTGATGCTTGAGTTCGCGCCCGGTGTACATCGGATTGGTGTTGACCACCACCAGCCCGGCCCGCAGCGCGCCGAACAGCGCGATCGGATACTGCAACACGTTGGGCATCATGATCGCGATGCGGTCACCCTTGACTAGCTTGAGCTCGCCGGTGAGATAGCCGGCGAACTGGCGACTCAGCGTGTCGATCTGGCCATAATCGACCGTCTTGCCGTAGTTGGTGAAGGCCGGTCGATCACGAAAACGCGTAAAGGCCTCTTCCATGACGGCGACCACTGAAGCGTACGTGTCGAGGTCGATCTCTGCGGGGACTCCAGTCGGATAGTTGGCCAGCCACGGACGTTCATTGCTCATGCTTGGGATCCCTGTTCTTGTCGATGACCACGGGTCGATGATGGCTTCAAAGAGTGCTCGATCATGGTCCACGCGCGTGGATCATTGGAGCATACGCCTGCGTACAGCAGCAAGACGCACTGCACCGAGTATCGAATATGTTCCGTTTGAGAAAATCCAGCTGCCTGTTGATCGCCTTCGTGTGCTGCGCGATGGCCCTGTCGGGCTGTCGACGCACGCCGGACGAGGTGCAGGTGCGTGGGACGATTGCCTCGATCGTCCATGCGGCCGAAGCGAACGCGGCGAGCGACGTGGCGGCGCCGCTCAGCGACGACTTCATTGCGAACGATGTCGACGGCAATGCCGGCGAACTCGACCGCCGTGAGTTGGCCAACATGGTCAGGCTGATCGCGCTGCGTGGCGAGCATGTCGGCGTGACGGTCGGGCCAATTGCCATCGAGCATCGTGGCGAGCGGATCGTGGCGACTTTCACGGCTACCCTGAGCAGCGGCAGTCATCTGTTTCCCGACCAGCTTGGCGTCTATCAAATCGAGTCGGCCTGGCGCTACGAGGGCGGCAAGTGGCGCTGCTATTCCGCCAGCTGGAAACATTCGATTTAGGCGTGGGTTGATCAAGAAAAAGCCGCCCCGGAAATCCGGGGCGGCTTCTGTCTCGCGCAAAGCAGGGCCGGGAATCAGGCCGCTTTCTTGCCGGCCAGCTGACGCAGCACGTACTGCAGGATGCCGCCGTGGCGGAAGAACTCGCGCTCTTTCGGGGTCAGCAGCATCACCTGCACGGTGAACTGCTTCTTGCTGCCGTCGGCGGCCGTGGCAGTGACCGTGGCTTCCTTCGACTTGCCGTCGTCCAGGCCGGTGATGTCGAAGGTTTCCTTGCCGGTGAGCCCCAGCGACTGTGCGTTCTCGCCGTTCTTGAACGTGCACGGCAGTACGCCCATGCCGACCAGGTTGGAGCGGTGGATGCGCTCGAAGCTCTCGGCGATCACCGCCTTCACACCCAGCAGCAGAGTGCCCTTGGCCGCCCAGTCACGCGACGAGCCGGTGCCGTATTCCTTGCCGGCAAACACCACCAGCGGGGTCTTCGCAGCTTTGTACTTCACGGCTGCGTCATAGATCGCCAACTGCTCGCCACTGGGCACGTGCAGCGTGTAACCGCCTTCGACGCCGTTGAGCATCAGGTTCTTGATGCGGATGTTGGCGAACGTGCCGCGCACCATCACGTCATCGTTGCCGCGACGCGAGCCATAGGAGTTGAAGTCCTTCGGCTCGACGCCCTTGCTGATCAGGAAGCGGCCCGCCGGGCTGTCCTTCTTGATCGAGCCGGCTGGTGAGATATGGTCGGTGGTGATCGAGTCGCCGAACAGGCCCAGCACGCTTGCGCCGTGGATGTCTTCGATCGTGCCGGCTTCCTTGCTCATGCCATCGAAGTACGGCGGGTTCTTGATGTAGGTGGAATCGTCCCACTTGAACAGGGCGCCATCCGGCGAAGCGATCTGGTTCCAGCGGCTGTCGCCCTTGAACACGTCGGCGTAGTTCTTCTCGAACATCGCCGGATTGATGGCGCCAGCAATCGCGTCGGAGATTTCCTGATTGGACGGCCAGATGTCCTTCAGGTACACCGGCTTGCCATCACTGCCGGTGCCGATCGCATCCTTGGTCAGGTCGATATCCAGCGTGCCGGCCAGCGCGTAGGCGACCACCAGCGGCGGCGACGCCAGGTAGTTCATCTTTACTTCCGGATGCACGCGGCCTTCGAAGTTGCGGTTGCCCGACAGCACCGAGGCGACCGCCAGATCACCCTCGCCAATGGCGTGGCTGATTTCCGCCGGCAGTGGGCCGGAGTTGCCGATGCAGGTGGTGCAGCCATAGCCGACGATGTAGAAGCCGATCTTCTCGAGCTCTTCCAGCAGGCCGGTCTTCTTCAGGTAGTCGCTGACCACCAGCGAGCCCGGGCCGATCGAGGTCTTCACCCACGGCTTGGCCTTCAGTCCACGCGCGGCTGCCTTTTTCGCGACCAGGCCGGCGCCCAGCATCACTGCCGGGTTGGAGGTGTTGGTGCATGAAGTGATCGCTGCGATCACGACTGAGCCGTCGCCGACGCTGAAGCTCTCGCCATCCTTTTCGACCCGCACGCCATTGTTGGTGATCGCATTGGCCGGGTTGCCGATCGCGGTCGCGCCGCCTTCACTGGCGAAGCTGTCGGTGGCGTTGCTCTTCGGTTTGCGGTTGGCGGTGAGCGAACCGACCACGTCGTGGAAACTCTGCTGCACGGCTTCCAGCAGCACGCGATCCTGCGGCCGCTTGGGGCCGGCCATCGACGGGCGCACGGCGGCCAGGTCCAGCTCCAGCGTGGTGGTGAACGTCGGCTCGATGCTTTGTTCGTCGTGCCACATGCCCTGCGCCTTGGCGTACGCCTCGACCAGCTTGATCTGTGCAGCGCTACGGCCGGACAGCTGCATGTAATTCAGCGCTTCCTGATCGATCGGGAAGATGCCGCAGGTCGCGCCGTATTCCGGCGCCATGTTCGCAATGGTCGCGCGGTCAGCCAGCGGCAGATGCTTGAGGCCGTTACCGAAGAACTCGACGAACTTGCCAACCACGCCGAGCTTGCGCAGCATCTGGGTAACGGTGAGCACCAGGTCGGTGGCGGTGACGCCTTCGGGCAGCTTGCCGGTGAGCTTGAAGCCAACCACCTGCGGAATCAGCATGGAGGAGGGCTGGCCCAGCATGGCGGCCTCGGCCTCGATACCGCCGACGCCCCAGCCGAGCACGCCCAGGCCGTTGATCATGGTGGTGTGCGAATCGGTGCCGAACACGGTATCCGGATAGGCCCAGCTCTCGCCGTCGATGTCGCCGGTGAATACGACGCGGGCGAGGTGCTCCAGGTTCACCTGATGCACGATGCCGGTACGTGGCGGCACCACCTTGAAGTTGTTGAACGCCTTCTGGCCCCAGCGCAGGAACGAATAGCGTTCCTGGTTGCGCTCGAATTCGATCGCGACGTTCTGCTCCAGCGCGCTTTCCGAACCGTAGACGTCGACCTGCACCGAGTGATCGATAACCAGTTCGGCAGGGGCCAGCGGATTGATCTGGGTAGCGTCACCGCCAAGTTTCACCACGGCATCGCGCATCGCGGCCAGGTCGACCACGCACGGCACGCCGGTGAAGTCCTGCAGTACGACGCGTGCCGGCATGAACGCAATTTCGATGGCCGGTTCGGCCTTGGCATCCCACTGGGCGATCGCCTCGATTTCCTTCGCGGTCACGTCCACGCCGTCTTCATGACGCAGCAGGTTTTCCAGCAGGATCTTCAGCGAGTACGGCAGCCGCTTCAGGTCAAAGCGCTCGCCAAGCTTGGTAAGGCTGGCGAAGACATGGCGCTGGCCATTGACCTCGAGGGTGTCGCGTACGGAAAAGGTATCTTTCATGGGAGTGCTCCTGGCTGAATCCTGCGGCTGGGATGACTGAACAATGGCGGCGCCATGCGCGGTGGGGTGCCCGCTGACCCGGCAAAAGCGCAATTATCGCGCAAACGCCGAATGGTCGCGAACCGGCCCTTCCATGTCGGTAATGAAGCCGCTGGTCATGCAGATCGCTCGCGGATGATGTGCGGGACACTTGCACGGCCAGCGTGACGGGTAAACTGCGCCAACGCTTGTAGCTGACCTCGCCGCACAGGATGAGCCCGATGACCACCGCACACAAACGCCTTTGATGACATGCAGCGTTCGATGATTTCGATGACCCTTGCCGCCGTGTCGTTGCGCGATCTCGGGCTGGTGCAGGCCGTGCACCGCCATGGCAGTTTCAACAGCGCAGCGCGCGCCATGCACATCAGTCCATCCGGGCTGTCGCATCAGGTGCAGAAGGTGGAACAGGCGCTCGGTGCGCCGCTGTTCGAGCGGGGTGGCCGCCGCGTCGTGCCCACCGCCGGCGGTCAACAGCTGCTGCTGCAGATCGACGCCGTGCTCGCTGCCGCCGAGCACCTACAGCAAGTCGCCCGAGCCGGTGCCGTTGCG
>JBAPPP010000364.1:0-9297 GCA_049280175.1 Rhodanobacter sp. | reverse complement strand
TCGGTTGGTTGCGGTAGCCGACGAAGTCACCGGTTCAATCGGCACGGGTGACATGCGACCATGGGCGGATGAACGAGGCAGCCACTCCCCGACTGACGATCATTGGCGGTGGGCCCTCTGGCCTGATGGCAGCCGAGGTCGCGTGCGCGGCCGGTGTGAAGGTCGATCTGTACGATGCGATGGGTTCGGTCGGGCGGAAATTTCTGCTGGCCGGCAAGGGTGGACTCAACCTCACGCATGCCGAACCATTCACTCAGTTTGTCGGGCGCTACGCCGAGCGGCGTGACGCGGTCGCAAGCTGGTTGCGCGAATTCGATGCGGATGCCCTGCGTGCATGGGCGCAGGGCCTTGGCGTGGAATCCTTCGTGGGCAGCTCGGGCCGGGTGTTTCCGAGCGACCTGAAGGCAGCACCGCTGTTGCGTCGTTGGGTGCGCCGACTGCATGCGAGCGGAGTGACCTTTCACATGCATCATCGATGGCTGGGCTGGGATGAGCAGGGGGCGCTGCGCTTTGCTGTTCCCGACGGGGAACGTAGCGTGACCACAGACGCCGTGGTGCTGGCTCTGGGTGGCGCCAGCTGGCCACAACTCGGCTCCGATGGCGCGTGGGTCGAGCCGTTGACGGAGGCCGGCATCGATATCGCACCGTTGCAGCCGGCAAACTGCGGCTTCGAGCTGGCGTGGAGCGAGCATCTGCGTACCCGTTTCGCCGGCGCGCCGCTGAAACCCCTGGTGGCCCATTGGGTCGATCGCCATGGCGTCGCGCAGCATCGCCAGGGTGAGTGCGTGCTCAGCGAATATGGGATCGAGGGCAGCCTGGTCTACGCGATCGGTGCCGAGTTGCGTGAGCAGATCACCACGCGAGGCGAGGCGATGCTGTTTTTCGACCTGGCGCCGGGCTACACGCAAACGGTGCTTGCCGAGCGGCTCGCTGCACCGCGCGGCAAACACAGCCTCGGCGACTGGTTGCGTCGGCGCGCAGGACTCGACTCGGCGAAATGCGCGCTCGTGTTCGAGCTGACCGACAAGCCCACGCTTGCCGATCCTGCCGCGCTGGCCGCACAGATCAAGTCGCTGCCGCTACGTTTGCGTGCACCGCGCCCGGTGGCCGAGGCGATCAGCACCGCCGGCGGCGTACGGCTGGAGGCGCTGGACGAGAAGCTGATGGTCCGTGCGCGCCCCGGGGTGTTCTGTGCCGGCGAGATGCTCGACTGGGAGGCTCCCACGGGTGGATACCTGCTTACGGCATGCTTTGCCAGTGGGATGCGGGCGGGCCGTGGTGCGGCACGCTGGCTTGGCAGATAAACCGGGGTGGGGCGAGCAGGTGGAGCAATGGGAACCTCGAACAGCCACCTCAGCTCGTCATCCCTGCGAAGGCGCGGAGGCGCATTTCAACAGCGAAGCTGGTCATCCAGCAGCCGTAATTCCGCAGAGCCAAGGGCACTGGGTCCCTGCCTTCGCAGGGATGACGAGCTACCGTTGCGGCGCGTTCAGCGCTTGACGGTGGACTTCCGCGGGTCGACGAGCTCGCTGGCAGACCAGTCGCCACCCAGATCGCCGATCAGCGACACCGTATCGAGCAGTCGTTGCTGCTGCACGTTCAGCGCGCTTTCCTGAGTGCTCAGCTGCGTCGCCTGCGCGACGGCTGCGGTGGTGTAGTCGACCGTACCAGCCTGATATTCGTTGAACGCGATCTGCGCACCGCGCGTCGCGTCCTGTACGGCGGCATCCAGCACGTCGCCCTGCTGGGCGAGAATGCGCAGGCCGGAAAGGTCGTCCTCTACATTCTGGAACGCCGTCAGCACGGTGCCGCGATAGTTCGCCACCGTAGCCTCATAGGTCGCCCTGGCAGCGGCGACCTGGGCATGGCGTTCGCCGCCATCGAACACGGTTTCGCTCACGTCGGCGCCGAGCGACCACACATGGTTGGCGATATGCAGCAGGCCCGCCAGCGGCGACTGCGAAAAGCCATCCGCGGCTGATAGCGAAAAGCTCGGGTAGTAGGCCGCTACGGCGACGCCGATCGCGGCGTTCTGTGCAGCCATCTGACGCTCGGCGACGGCGATATCCGGCCGACGCTGCAGCAACGTCGAGGGCACGCCCACCGGCACCGTTGGCAGCGTCGGCAGGGCTGTGCTGTGTGGAATATCGAGTTCTTCCGGGTTCTTGCCGACCAGCACGGCAATCGCGTGGGCATCTTTCGCGCGGGCAACACCGAGCGCGATCAGGCTGGCTCTGGCGTTCTCCAGCTGGGTGCGCGCCGCAATGACGTCCGAAGGAGCCGCGGTGCCGGCCGCGCCCTGGTTGGCGACCACACGCAGATATTCAGTGTAAGCATCGACGGTTTTCTGCAGCAGGTCGATGTTCGCATCCGTCACCCGCAGATCGATGAGGGCAGTTGCCAGCGCGACCTGTTCGGACAGCGTGGCGTTCGCCAGGGTTGCTTCGCTGGCCTGAGCGGTGGCCTTGTTCTCTTCGACAGTGCGGCGGACCTTGCCCCACAGATCGGGTGCCCAGCTGACATTGCCTTCGAGGGAACCTGCGGTGCTGATCGGGTGAGCGCTCAGTGTGCTATTGCCAAGGTTGCCACTGGCACTGCGTTGCTTGGTTGCCGAGCCCGAGACGCCGATGGTCGGGAATAGCGCGCTGCGCGCTTCCTGCACCTCAGCCAGTGCCTCCTGATAGTTCGCATAGTCCTGTCGCACGGTCTGGTTGGAGACCGACACCATCGGCTCGAGCTGATTGAGCAACGGATCATTGAACCCGGTCCACCAATCGGCGGTCGGCGTGGCGGCCGCTGGCATGGCTACCGTCCAACCCGGCAGTTCCTTGTACTGCACCGGCGCCTTTACCTCGGGGCGTTGATAGTCCGGACCGACCATGCAGCCGCCGAGCAGCAGCGTCAACGAGGCGGCCAAGGTCTTGCGAGGGATGTTCATGTTCATGCGCTTGCGTCCGACTGTGTGTTCCACGGCAGCGTGGCGGACCACCTGGCGAGTCTTGCGCGCAGGCGGTCGAGATAGAGGTAGATCACCGGCGTCGTATAGAGCGTGAAGACCTGGCTGAGTATCAGCCCGCCCATCACGGTGATGCCAAGCGGCTGGCGCAGCGACGCGCCCTGGCCGATGCCGATCGCCAGCGGCACGGCGCCTAGCACGGCGGCAGCGGTCGTCATCATGATCGGGCGAAGCCTTATCACGGCCGCGTCATGGATGGCCCGTTGCGGCTCGTAACCTTCGTCACGCTGCAGATGGATGGCGACGTCGATCATCATGATCGCGTTCTTCTTGACGATACCGATCAACAGGATGATGCCGATCATCGCGATCACCGAAAACGGCGTGCCGAAGATCAGCAGCGCCAGCGTGGCGCCAATACCTGCCGATGGCAGCGTGGAAAGAATGGTGATCGGATGCACGGTGTTTTCGTACAGGATGCCAAGCACGATATAGACGGCCGCAAGTGCGGCGAGGATCAGCAGCGGCATGGTCGACATCGACTGCGCATAGACCTGTGCGGCACCGGCGAAGCTGCCGTGGATGGACGCCGGTAGTCCCAGTTGTTGCGATGCCTGATTGATCGCGATCGTCGCCTTGCTCAGCGACCCACCGGGCGGAAGGTTGAAGGAAATCGTGGCCGCGACGAGGCCGCCCTGATGACTGACCTGGGTCGCCGTGTGGTTGCTGATATACCCGGCCAGTGCTGGAAACGGCACCATGGTCTCGCTCGCCGTGCTGTCCGCGCTGCCGCTGGAGCTGCCGCCCCGGGCATTGGAAATGGCATTGGTGAGCTGGTTGGCCTCGGCATTCGCGTTGCGCGAATTGGTATTGGAGGCCGCCTGTGCCGCGCTGACTGCCGATGGCTGCGTGACCGGTTTCACGAGCGCGCTGGACACCTGCGTCTGCTGGGTCCCGCTCGCGTTGCCGGCTGCGGTACTGAAACGCATGCGGTCGAGCATCTGCGGATACTGCCAATACTTCGGTGCGACCTCCATCACCACGTAGTACTGATTGAGCTGGTTATAGACGGTGGACACGGTGCGTTGCCCGAACGCATCGTAGAGCACGCTGTCGAGCTGATTAGGTGCGAAGCCGTAGCGTGCGGACGTGGCGCGATCCATGTTGATGTAGATCTGCAGGCCGTTCTGCTGCAGGTCGGAGTTCACGTCCGTCACCTGGCCGCGTTCCTTGGTCAGCGCGGCTACCAGCCTGGGCACCCACGTGAAGAGCGCATTGGGATCATCACTGGTCAGCGTGTACTGATATTCGGCTGCCGACTGCCGACCGCCGATATGCAGATCCTGTGCGGCTTGCAGGAATAATTTGGCACCGGAAACGCCATTGAGTTTGGGACGCAGGCGATCGACCACTTGCGATGCAGAGAGTTTGCGTTGCGCCAGCGGTTTGAGCTCGATGAACACGTTGGCCGTATTCAGCGCGCGGCCGCCGGTGAAGCCCGCCACCGAGTCCACGGCAGGATCCTTTTGCACGATCGCCTGCAACTGCGCGAGCTTCTGTTCCATCGCCTGAAACGAGATGCTCTGGTCGGCAATGATCTGGCCCGTCAAAATCCCGTTGTCCTGTTCCGGAAAGAACGTCGAGGACACCAGCTTGATCAGGAATACGTTGAGCACGATCAGGCCGAGCAGGGTCAACCCGACCAGCAGCGCGTGATCGAGCACGATCGTCAACGAACGTGCATATGCGTTCTTGAAGCGCTCGAACTGCCGTTCGTACCAGAGTGCCCAGCGGGCCCTGGAGTGCAGCGTCTTGCGGTTGAGCACGTACGCCGCCATGGTCGGCGTGACCGTGAGCGAAATCACCAGCGACAGAAGGATCGCGATGGAGAGCGTTACCGCAAATTCGTGGAACAGCAGACCGACGATGCCGGGCATCAACAGGATCGGCAGGAACACCGCAATCAACGACAGGCTCATCGAGATCACGGTGAAGCTGACCTCGGAACTACCGAGCAACGCGGCCTCACGCACATCCATGCCCGATTCGACATGGCGCACGATGTTTTCCAGCACCACCACCGCATCGTCGACGACAAACCCGGTACCGATGGTAAGCGCCATCAGCGAAAGATTGTCGATGCTGTAACCGAGCAGGTACATCGGCCCAAACGTGCCGACGATCGACAGTGGCAGCGCGACAGCCGGCACCAGGATGGCGCGCGGCGATTGCAGAAACACGAAGACCACGCCGATCACCAGCAGCACGGCGATGAACAAGGTGCGCTCGGTATCGTTCACCGCGGCGTTCACCGATTGCGATCGGTCCACGGCGATGCCGACGTGGACATCGTGCGGCAAAGTCGCCTCGATCGACGGCAGCACTTTGCGGATCTGCGCCACGGTGTTGACGATATTGCCGCCGGGCAACGGGTAGACAATGACCAGCACTGCGGCCTTGCCGTTGTAGAGCCCCATGTTGCGGATATTTTCCGCGGAGTCCTGAACATCGGCGACATCGCGCAGCAGCACCGGTGCGTTGTTGCGATAGGCCACCACCAGGTCGCGGTACGGTGCCGCCTTGTTGATCTGGTCGTTGGACGTTACCTCGAAACGCTGGTCGCCCTGGTCGATATGACCCTTGGCGCTATTCGCGTTGGCGGAGCTGATCGCGGCACGCACGTCTTCCAGGCCGATGCCATAGCTGTTGAGCTGATCGGGCTCCAGTTCGACACGCACCGACGGCAGTGCACTACCGCCCAGCGTGATCTGGCCCACGCCGTCCACCTGCGACAGCTGTTGCTGGATCACCGAATCGGCGGAGTCGTAAAGCTGCGCCCGGGTCAGCGTGTTCGAGGTCAGCGCCAACACCATGATCGGCGAATCGGAGGGGTTGTACTCGCGATACGTGGGGTTGTTGCGCAACGTGCTCGGCAAGTCGGCGCGCGCCGCCTGAATCGCGGCCTGGACATCGCGCGCGGCGCCATTGATATCCCGGCTGAGGCCGAACTGGATGACGATCGACGCCGAGCCGACGGAACTCGTCGAGGTCAGTTCGCTCACGTCGGCGATCGTGCCCAGACGCCGCTCGAGCGGCGCGGCCACGGTCGACGCCATGATGTCCGGGCTGGCACCGGCCATGCTCGCTTGTACAACGATGACCGGAAACGTGATGTTCGGCAGCGGTGCAACGGGCAGCTTGAAATAGGCCAGCAAGCCCGACAGCAGGATGGCGACCGCCAGCAGGGTGGTCGCCACCGGTCGCCTGATGAATAGCCCGGGGATGCTCACGGCGTGTGCTCGGACGCCGGCTCGTCAGTCGGACCGTCGGACAGCTGGGGAGTCTTGCGCTGGAAGCGCTGCGCCAGGCGATCAAAGTAGAGATAGATCACCGGCGTAGTGAACAGCGTCAGCATCTGGCTCAGCGCCAGGCCACCGATGATGGCCAGGCCGAGCGGCCGGCGCAGCTCCGAGCCGGTGCCCGTGCCCAGCAACATCGGCAAGGCGCCAAGCATTGCCGCCAGCGTCGTCATCAGGATCGGCCGGAAGCGCAACAGCGAAGCTTCGAAGATCGCTTCCTCCGGCGGCTTGCCGTGCTCGCGCTCGGCGACGAGTGCGAAGTCCACGATCATGATGGCGTTCTTCTTCACGATGCCGATCAACAACACGATGCCGATGATGCCGATCACGTCCAGATCGCTGCCGGCGATCATCAACGCCAGCAGCGCGCCGATGCCGGCCGAAGGCAGCGTCGAGAGAATTGTCACTGGATGGATGAAGCTCTCGTAAAGCACACCGAGCACGATGTAGACGGCGACCAGCGCGGCGATCAGCAGCCACACCTCGCTGGACAGCGAGTCCTGGAACGCCTGCGCGGCACCCTGGAACGAGGACGTGATCGAGGGCGGCAGATGCACCGCCTGCTCGGCCTGATTGACCTCCTTCACCGCCTTGCTCAGCGACGCGTCGCTGGCCAGGTTGAACGATATCGTTACCGCGGGGAACTGCGCCAGATGGCTGATCACCAGTGGCGACTTGGTGACCTGGATCTGGGCGATGGCGCTCAGCGGCACCTGGCCACTGCTCGCGGTTTGACTAGGCAGGTACAACTCACCGAGCGACTGCAGCGTTGGCAGGCTTTCTGGTTTGGCGACCAGGATCACACGGTATTGGCTGGACTGATCGAAGATGGTCGATACGATGCGCTGCCCCAACGCATCGTAGAGCGCGTTGTCGATCGTCGCCGCGGTAATGCCATAGCGCGCGGCCAGTTGACGATTGACCTCGACGTTCACGCTCAGGCCGTCGTTGTTCAGATCGCTGGTGACGTCGGTGATCGAGGTGATCTTCTTCATGCGCGCGACCAGCGCCGGCACATATTGCATGAAGGCCTGCTGGGTCGGCCCGCGCAGCACGAACTGATACTGGTTTGGCGAGATGGTGGTATCGAGGGTGAGATCCTGTTCGGGCTGCGCGTAAAGCTTGATGCCGGATATGTTCGCCACCTCGCCCTGTATGCGCCGCGCGATGACGGCTGCGGTCGCCGAACGATCTTCGCGCGCTTTCAGGTTGATCAGGAAACGGCCGGTGTTGAGCGTCGTATTGGTGCCGTCGATGCCGACATACGAGGTCAGCCCGGTGACGTCCGGATCCTTGAGGATCGCTTCCGCCAGCGCCGTCTGACGCTGCACCATCGCCGTATACGAGACCGAGTTGTCAGCGATGCTGATGCCCTGGATCACGCCCACGTCCTGCACCGGAAACAGGCCCTTCGGGATCGTGATGTACAGGATTACGGTCAACACCATGGTCGCGATGAAGACCAGCAGGGTCAGCGTCTGCCGCGCCATCACGAAGCGCAGTCCGCGCTCGTAGGCCGCCAGGGTCTTGTTGAACAAGCCTTCGCTGATCCGCTCGAAACGGCTGGGATGCCGCTCTTTCTGCGCCCGCAGAATTCGTGCGCACAGCATCGGCACCAGGGTCAGCGAGACCACGCCCGATAGTACGATGGTGATCGCGAGGGTGACC
The DNA here is from genome assembly GCA_049280175.1 of Rhodanobacter sp. Classification (GTDB taxonomy): domain Bacteria; phylum Pseudomonadota; class Gammaproteobacteria; order Xanthomonadales; family Rhodanobacteraceae; genus Rhodanobacter. Next base: position 1,314 of record JBAPPP010000364.1, on the reverse strand, counting down.
GCGAATTCGCTGAACAAGCGTCCGATCACTCCACCCATGAAAAGCAGGGGGATCAGCACCGCGATCAGTGAGACGGTCAGCGAGAGGATGGTGAAGCCGATCTGCCCGGCGCCTTCCAGTGCCGCTTCGAGCGGCGTTTTGCCTTCCTCCAGGTAGCGCACGATGTTCTCGATCATCACGATCGAGTCGTCGACGACGAAGCCGGTCGCGATGATCAGCGCCATCAGCGAGAGGTTGTCGATCGAGTAGTTCAGCTCGTACATCATCGCCAGCGTGCCGATCAACGAGACCGGTACGGAAATGCTCGGGATGATGGTTGCCGGCACGTTGCGCAGAAAGACGAAGATCACCAGCACCACCAGCACCACCGCGAGCACCAGCTCGAACGCGGCATCGGACACCGACGAACGGATCACGCCGGTGCTATCGGAAACGATCTCGACCTTCATGCCCGCTGGCAGGGTGGACTCCAGCTGCGGCAGAACTTTCTTGATCTGGTCGACCGTGGCGATCACGTTCGCGCCGGGCTGGCGCTGCACGTTGAGCACGATTGCCTGCGTCTTGTTGAACCAGGCGCCCTGTTCGGTGTTCTGTGCGGACTGGGTGACCCGCGCGACGTCGCGCAGGTAAACCGGCGCGCCGTTCTGGTACGAAATCACCGTGGCCAGATAATCGTCGGGATTCTCGATCTGGTCGTTGCCGTTGATCGTGTAGTCCAGCTTCGGACCGTCGAAATTGCCCTTCGGCTGGCTCACGTTGACGTTCGCGATCAGCGAGCGCAGATCGTCGATATTGAGTCCGTAAGCGGCGAGTTTCTGCGGATCCGCTTCGACGCGCACGGCCGGCACGTTGCCGCCGGCGGGTGTCACCAGGCCGACGCCGGATCCTTCGGAAATCTTCGCGCCGAGCCGGTTGTTCGCGACGTCCTGCAACTGTGGCAGCGACATCGAATTGGAGGTTACCGCCAGGGTCAGGATGGGCTGATCGGCAGGGTTCACCTTCGCATAGGTCGGCGGCGCGGGCAGGCCGCTTGGCAACAGGCTATTCGCCGCGTTGATCGCTTCCTGGACGTTCTGCTCGGCAATGTCGAGGTTGAGCGAGAGATCGAACTGCAAGGTGATGATCGACGCCCCGGCCGAACTATTCGAGGTCATCTGCTGCAAGCCGGGGATCTCGCCCAGCTGCACTTCCAGCGGCGCGGTCACCGTGGTCGCCATCACGTTGGGGCTGGCGCCGGGGTAGAACGTCTGCACCTGGATCGTCGGGTAGTCGACGGCGGGCAGCGACGAAACCGGCAGGAAGCGCACGGCGACG
>JBAPPP010000363.1:0-2758 GCA_049280175.1 Rhodanobacter sp. | reverse complement strand
GAACAGGCTCCCGGAGAGTGATACGTATCGCAGGCGCTGATGTCGCGCTCAGTGCACTATCTGTATTGAAGCGGACGCAGGGGGTGTGGCCGCGGTTTCATCGGCACGGATCGCCACTGGCCATGTGGATGAGTAGGGAATGAGTACAAATATCAGCAGACGTCTACTCACCGAGGCACCGCGGGTGCTGGTGGTCGACGGCTCACGCGTGGTGCGGCAGCTGATCACCCGCGTGCTGCATGCCGAGCTGCCGGGCGTCGAGGTGGTCGGCTGCGGCAGTGGCACCGACGCCAGGCAGGTGCTCAGCGAAGGTGTGTTCGATTTCATCACCATTGCCTTGCGGCTGCCCGACATGGACGGGCTGGAGCTGGCGCGTTTCGTGCGCGAAGCGGCACCGCAGGCCTATGTGCCGATCGTGGTGGTGTCCGGCGATGTCGATGGTCGCCTGCACAGCCGCACGCTGGGTGAGCATGTCACCGATTATTTCGACAAGGCGCTGGGCTTCCAGGCGCTGGCCGAGTTCATTCGCGGCTACGTGAGCCCGCAATCGATCGCGGAAGGTACCGTGCTGTACGTCGAGGACAGTCGCGTGGTGGCCTTGGCGACCCGGCGCATGCTGGAGAAGATCGGCCTCAGCGTGCGCCACGTGGTCAGCGTGGAGGACGCGCTGGCCATGCTGGAGACCGATCGCGCGCAGGGCCAGGTCGGCGCCGACGTGGTGCTGACCGACGTCAGCCTGAAAGGCGAGCTGACCGGTGGCGACCTGCTCAAGCGGATTCGTGGCGAGTTTGGCTACGGCAAGGGCAAGTTGCCGGTGCTGGTGATGACCGGCGACGAGAATCCGGCCAATCAGGCTGCGCTGATCAAGGCCGGTGCCAACGACCTGGTCGAGAAGCCGGTCGAGGAAGTCCTGCTGATCACCAAGCTGCTGTTCCAGCTGCGAGTGGCGCGGCATCTGCGCAGCCACGCAGGCGACGCATGAGCGACGAGCGGGTCAAGCTGGAGCCGTCGTGGAAGCTGCGGCTGGGCGACTATCTGCAACGCCCCGAGATGCAGGCGCTGGCGACATTTCTGCGCGAGGAGAAACAGGCCGGCAAGCAGATCTATCCGCCCGGTCCGGAGATTTTCGCCGCGTTCGAGCACACCCCGTTCGATGCCGTTCGCGTGGTGATCCTGGGCCAGGATCCGTACCACGGCCCGGGTCAGGCGCACGGTCTGTGCTTCTCGGTGCGTCCGGGCGTGCGCGTGCCGCCGTCGCTGGAAAACATCTTCAAGGAGATTCAGCGCGACCTGGGCATCCCGCGTCCAGATCACGGCTGCCTTACTCCATGGGCAGATCGCGGCGTGCTGCTGCTCAATAGCGTGCTGACCGTCGAGGACGGCCGCGCCGGATCGCATCAGGGCAAAGGCTGGGAAGGCTTCACCGATGCGGCGATCGACGCCCTCAACCGGGAGCGCGAGGGCCTGGTGTTTCTGCTGTGGGGTGCCTACGCACAGCGCAAGGGCCAGCTGATCGACAGCACCCGTCACTGCGTGCTGAGCTCGGTGCACCCGTCGCCGTTGTCGGCCCATCGGGGGTTTATCGGCTGCGGCCATTTTTCCGCCGCGAACGACTACCTGCAGGCGCACGGACAGCCGCCGGTCGACTGGTCGCTGCCGCCGCGTTCCGCATGGCAAGGCGGTTTCACGCCCGCTTGAACGCCGCTTTGCGACCCTTATGTGGATACCGGGAAGGGGACTGGACGTCGATCATAAATATCTGTACGATGCAGTTCATTAAGTGCCGGAACTAACCCGGCCTTTAGCACTCGAACTACCCGAGTGCTAACCTTGTAAATCCATTTCGGAGGTTTCATCCATGTCTCAAGCCTTGGTGACCGCCACCCTGCCGCTACCTAGTGTGGTGGGCAGTCTGGATGCCTATATTTCTGCGGTTCACCGCATTCCCGTCCTCAGTCAGGACGAGGAACAGTCGCTGTCGCGCGACTATCTCGAAGACGCGAACCTGGCTTCGGCCAAGAAACTGGTGATGTCGCATCTGCGCTTCGTCGTGCATGTGGCTCGTGGCTACAGTGGTTACGGTCTGCAGCTCGCCGACCTGATCCAGGAAGGCAATATCGGCCTGATGAAGGCGGTCAAGCGCTTCGACCCGGATCAGGGCGTGCGCCTGGTCAGCTTTGCGGTGCACTGGATTCGCGCCGAGATGCACGAGTTCATCCTCAAGAACTGGCGCATCGTGAAGGTCGCCACCACCAAGGCGCAGCGAAAGCTGTTCTTCAACCTGCGCAAGAACAAGAAGCGCCTGGGCTGGATGAACGCCGAGGAAGTGCGCACCGTGGCGAAGGATCTGGGCGTGCCCGAAGCGACTGTGCGCGAGATGGAGTCACGTCTGTCCGGTCGCGATATCGGTTTTGAAGCACCGGCTGATGCCGACGACGATGCCAAACCGGCGCCGGCGGCGTTCCTGATCGACGATGGTGCCGATCCCTACGAGAACGTGTCCGATGCCGACTATGCCGACAACCAGATGGATACTTTGTCGGACGCGTTGAGCCATCTGGATAAGCGCTCGCGCGACATCATCCAGCGCCGCTGGCTCGATGACGACAACAAGGCCACCTTGCAGGATCTGGCCGACGAGTACGGCGTCTCCGCCGAGCGTATCCGCCAGGTCGAGGCGAATGCCATGAAGAAAATGCGCGGGCTGTTTGCCGCCTGAGCGAGACGTGATCGTTTGAAATCAGCAACGGCCCCGCGA
>JBAPPP010000362.1:0-1621 GCA_049280175.1 Rhodanobacter sp. | reverse complement strand
GCGTGATAGCGACTCGGATTGATCCAGCGGGCGCGTAGCCCGGAATGACTGGCCCTGAGTGCTTCTGCCGCCGCGGCAAGCCGGGCGCGGGTGGCGTCGTCGGGCATGAGCGCGAAAAACAGCCGATGCAATTCGGTGGAGGCGATGCCGCCGCCCAGGAGATCGAGCTGGCGGGTTTCGGGTTGGGTTTGTCGGATGGGCATGGGGGATTATGTAGCACGGGGCGGTGTGTTGAAGAGCAACCCAGCCCTGCCCGGCGAGGGTGAGGGAGCAAGACGTGGTGCCTGTGGGTTGAGGTGACCGTCAGCTCATCGCGCCCGTTGCCCTGGGGAATGTTGGGCATCGCTTGCGCTCACCCCAACCTACGCGAGCACCCGCCCGATGAGCCTTTGACCCTTCAACGACAGTCCATGCCGTAGGATGGCGGTGTTCACGCACCTCTCCTGCGCATTGGCGATCATCGCCGCCTCGCTCCCTCTCACGCTCGATCCCACCCACCGGGACGACGCCATCACGGGAGTGCCCATGCCTGGTTACACCACCCGCGAACTTACGGTCTGCCTTGGCGGCCACGACTATCGCATCCGCGCCTTGAGCGATCTGCAGCAGTTCGCCGATCCGCACCACCTTGCCCATCGCGCAGGCATCTCGTCGGCGTTGTGGAGCCTGTTCGGCCAGGTTTGGCCAGCGGGCCGAGTACTGGCCGAGGCGATGTGCACGCATGACATTGCCGGCAAGCGCATCCTCGAACTCGGCTGCGGGCTGGGCCTGTCCAGCCTGGTATTGCAGCGGCGCCATGCCGACATCACCGCCAGCGACCACCATCCCCTGGCGGAACCGTTCCTGCACCACAACGCCGCGCAGAATCAGTTGTCGACCATTGGCTACCGCGACCTGCGCTGGGAAGTACCCGATGCCACGCTGGGGCGCTTCGATCTGATCATCGGCAGCGACATCCTCTACGAAAGCGGACACGCCGAACTGCTTGCCGCGATGATGCTCCGCCATGCACTGCCCGACGTCGAAGTACTGATCACCGATCCGGGACGCGGCAACAGCACCGCCTTCACCCGCGCCCTGAGCGGCCAGGGCTATGCAGTCACCGAACTGCGCAGCCGCTTCGACAAGCACGACATCGCCCCATTTCGCGGCAGGCTGTTGAGCTACCGGCGCGGCGACGTGATGGTGGATGGAGTGTCGACCCGGGGCCATTGAGCGGTGATTGCGCGCAGCAACACCGCACGCACAGCAACATGAGGTGCCGCCGACGGCTGGCACCTCATCTCAGTTGTGCTGCGGATTCAGTGATAAATGAGGCGCGCGACCTCAGCCGCACGCCCGGTGTGCCGGTGATCAATGGCGACGCTTGTCCTCGTCACGCTGGGCATCAGCCGACTTGCCGACTTCGTCCTGGAGCTTGCCCACGTTCTTCTCGAGCTTGCCGGCCATTTCCTTGGCCTTGTTGCCGGTGACCTTGCCGACGACTTCCTTCGCCGTGCCCTTGATCTGATGCTTGGTACCTTCGACGCGATTGTGATCCATGCGAAATCTCCGGAAGCTGACGTCTGCGGTATTGCAGACGACATCAGGTATAGAGAGCGCGTGGTCGACAGTACGTGAC
>JBAPPP010000361.1:0-5026 GCA_049280175.1 Rhodanobacter sp. | reverse complement strand
AGCTTCCGGTCGACTTCGTGCTGGTCGGCAGCGACAAGGCGGCGGCCGGCGCGCTGCGCATGGCTGAAGCAGCCAACATTCCCACGCTGGCGCTCGACCCACGCAGCTATCCAGACCGGCGCGCATTCGACCTCGATCTGTTTGCCCGGATCGCCGCCAGCGGTGCCGAGCTGCTGGTGCTGGCCGGCTTCATGCGGATACTCGATGGCGAAGCGCTGACGCCATGGGTCGGCCGGATGATCAATATCCATCCCTCGCTGCTGCCGAAATACCGCGGCCTGCACACCCATCGCCGCGCCCTGGAAGCGGGCGATAGCGAACACGGCGCCAGCGTGCACTTCGTCACCGCCGAACTGGATGGTGGACCGGTGATCGCACAGGCGCGCATCGCCATCCAGCCGGGTGACGACGAACAGGAACTGGCGCAACGATTGCTGCCGCTGGAACACCGACTATTGCCGGCCGTGCTCAGTCTGCTGGCCAGCCAGCGTCTGCGCTGGGACGGCCAGGCAGCCCACCTCGACGGCCAGCCGTTGCTGACTCCCTTGCTGCTGGGCGCGCAGGGCCTGCAGACCACAGAGTGATCCACGGTTCAGCCCGGGGCCGGCAGACTCGTCGCATGACTACCCGAACCCTGACCCTGCTTACTCCCCTGCTCGGCCTCGGCCTGCTGTTTGGCACCCAGGCCGCCCTCGCCACCACTCCTACCGGCTTTACCGCCCACTACAACGTGCTGCAAGGTGGCGAGCCCATGGGCGAAGCCACAGTCACCCTGCGTGCCGGCGCCCACGGCGAATGGATCTACAGCCGGGACGTCAAGGGTACTGGCGGGATGGCCGCCATGATGAGTGCCAGCATCAAGGAAACCTCGCGCTTCCGCTGGAAAGGCGATGTGCCTGAAGCAATCAGCTACGACTATCAGCTGGATGCGGCGATCAAGAACAAGCAACGCCACCTGCTGGTCGACTGGACCAAACAGCAGGTGACCGTCGACGAGGGCAAAGGCCCCAACAGCTATCCCGCGACGGCTGGCATGGTCGAGCGCAATACCACCCCACTGGCTCTGGGACTGGCCCTGCGCGACGGCAAGCAGCAGATCGCGCTACCGGTTGCCGCGCGCCAGGAAGTACAGACGCAGAATTTCAAGGTGACCGGCAAGGAAACCATCAAAGTGCCTGCCGGCAGCTTCAACGCCGAGCGGATCGACCGCACCGACGCCGAGCGCGGTTTCAGCGCGTGGTACGCGCCGGGCAAGTACCTGCTGCCAGTGAAGCTGTCACAGCATGACGGCGGCGATCTGGTGATGGAGCTGGTGAGCTACAAAGCCGATTGAAAATCCCGACGCAGAACGCGCGGATCATCTGAATTCATACAAGGCACGAACTTTCGTGCCTTGTATGAAGAGCCTATTGGGCATTAAGTCCACTGGGTAATTCGATGCCCGTCTGAATCCGTGAAGCTGCCGCACAAAATGATGATGAAGTCGATTAGTGCCCAGATGCCAAATCCGCCAAAGGTGAGCAACTGCAGGATCCCGGTACCTACCTTGCCAACATAGAACCTATGGATGCCAAAACATCCAAGGAAAAAGCAGAGCAAGAAGGCTGGAAGGATCCTCTTGTGGCTTGCTGATGGGTTCTGGTTACCTTGAGTAGCTCCGCACTGTGGGCAACTGACAGCCGAATCATGAATTTCCTTGCCGCAACCGCGGCAGAACACCATTCCCATGGACTTTCCCTGTGTGCTGGGTGAAATAAGGCGTTCACCCGTCCCGCCTGACAGCTCAGTTCGGCAGACGGCGAATCTTCGCACCGAGCACACCGAGCTTCTCCTCGATATTCTCGTAACCACGGTCGATGTGATACACGCGATCGACTACCGTGTCGCCCTTGGCGACCAGGCCGGCCAATACCAGACAAGCCGACGCGCGCAGGTCGGTGGCCATGATCGGCGCACCACTCATCTGCTGCACGCCCTGGATCACTGCCGTATTGCCTTCGACATGGATATCCGCACCGAGCCGCTGCAATTCCTGCGCATGCATGAAGCGGTTTTCGAACACGGTTTCGGTCACCACGCCGGTGCCCTCGGCGACGCAATTGAGCGCGGTGAACTGCGCCTGCATGTCCGTCGGAAATGCCGGGTATGGCGCGGTGCTGATGTTTACCGCCTTCGGCCGGCGTCCGCCCATGTCCAACTCGATCCAGTCTTCGCCAACCGAGATGTGCGCGCCGGCTTCCTCAAGCTTGGCCAGCACCGCATCGAGCGTATCGGCGCGGGCACGCCGTGTGCGCACCTTGCCGCCCGTCATGGCCGCGCCGACCAGAAACGTACCGGTTTCAATACGGTCAGGCAGTACTTCATACTCGGCGCCGTGCAGACGCTCGACACCATGGATCACCATGGTCGAGGTGCCGGCACCTTCGATCTGCGCGCCCATCGCGATCAGGCAGTTCGCCAGGTCCACCACTTCGGGCTCCTGCGCCGCGTTCTCGATCACCGTCGTGCCCTGCGCCAGCGTGGCCGCCATCATGATGTTCTCGGTACCGGTGACGGTAACCATGTCCATCAGGATGCGGGCACCCTTCAGCCGCTTTGCGCGTGCCTTGATGTAGCCGTTCTCCACGGTGATCTGCGCGCCCAGCGCCTGCAGGCCCCGGATATGCTGATCGACCGGACGCGAACCGATCGCGCAACCGCCCGGCAACGAAACCTCGGCCTGGCCAAAGCGCGCCACCAGCGGGCCCAACACCAGGATCGAGGCGCGCATCGTGCGCACCAGGTCGTACGGCGCCACGCAGGTACTGGTGGTGCGCGGGTCGACATGCATCTTCATGCGATCGTCCAGCACCAGCTGTACGCCCATCTGCCCCAGCAACTCGATGAAGGTGGTGACATCGTGCAGATGCGGCACGTTGCCGATGCTGACTGGTTCGTCAGCCAGCAGGCAGGCAGCGAGGATTGGCAATACGGCATTCTTGGCGCCGGAAATACCGACCTCGCCATGGAGTGGCGTGCCGCCACTGATCAGGATCTTGGCCATCGTTGTCCTTGAATGAAGCGGTGGAGTGCGACTGCGGCCATCAGCGGCGCGGCGCAGCTTCCTCGGGTGTCAGCGTCTTCAGCGCCAACGCGTGGATCGCGCCCCCCATCAGCTCGCCCAGCGTGGCATAGACCAGCCGATGCCGCGCCAGCGGCAGCTTGCCGGCGAACTGACTGGCAACGACGGTGGCCTCGAAATGCACGCCATCGGCACCGCTGACCTCCGCCTGCGCACCTGGCAGGCCGTTTTCGATCAGTGCCTGGATGCTGGCTGAGTCCATCGGGAGGGGGTGGTCCATAGGTGAGCTTGAGTCGGCAAAACGCGGATTCTGTCGCTTGTTGAATCCAACGCGCGGACTTATGACGTTAAAATACGAATGTGCCATGGTAATGGAAATTCGCTGGCGCAGAAACGACAACGATGCCAAACCAGCCATAACCGACGGCAATAACCGATGATGCCCCCAGCCATTGCGGCCACGGACATCAGATCCATAGCCTCCATCGAGCCCCCATGAACGCACGCATCGCCCCGCCCGCCGTCATCGAGCTGAATCCGGACAACATCCTGCGTAGCGCACGCACGGTGATCGCCACCGAAGCGGCGGCGATCCACGCGCTGGAGCCGCGGATGGGGGAGAACTTTGTCGAGGCCTGCCGGCTGATTCTGGCCTGCAAGGGCCGCGTGATCGTCAGCGGCATGGGCAAATCCGGGCATGTGGCACGCAAGATTGCCGCCACCCTGGCCTCCACCGGGACGCCGGCGTTCTTTGTGCATCCGGGCGAGGCCAGTCATGGCGACCTGGGCATGATCCTGCCGCAGGACGTGGTGCTGGCGCTGTCGTATTCCGGCGAGACCGACGAGCTGCTGTTCATCCTGCCGGTGATCAAGCGCCAGGGTATCCCGCTGATCGCGATCACCGGCAAGCCCGGCTCCTCGCTGGCAACCCAGGCCGACGTGCACCTGGACGGCAGCATCTCCAGCGAGGCCTGCCCGCTCGGCCTGGCACCGACCACCAGTACCACCGTCGCGCTGGTGCTGGGCGACGCGCTGGCGATTGCGCTGCTGGAAGCGCGCGGCTTCACCTCGGACGATTTCGCCCGCTCCCATCCAGCCGGCAGCCTCGGTCGCCGCCTGCTGCTGCACATCGGCGACGTGATGCATACCGGCGACGACGTGCCCAGAGTGTCGCCAGATGCCGGCCTGACTGCCGCCCTGGTCGAAATGACCCGCAAGCATCTGGGCATGACGGCCGTGGTCGACGCCGACCAGCGCCTGCTCGGCGTATTCACCGATGGCGATCTGCGCCGCGCGCTGGACGATGAAGGCGTGGACCTGCGCGGCGCCAAAGTCTCCGAGCTGATGACCCGCGGGCCCAAGACGATCGGTGCCGACAAGCTGGCGGCGGAAGCGGCGCAGTTGATGGAAAAACACCAGATTCACGCGCTGCTGGTGGTCGACGATGAACAGCGCGTGGTTGGCGCACTGAATATTCATGATCTACTCCGCGCCCGTGTGGTCTGATCGGCCCTCCCGAACGTTCACTCCGGCTTGAGTCCACGGCATCTCCCATGTATCTGACTGACCTCCCCGCCGACATCCTCGCCCGTGCCGCCAAGATTCGCGTGGCGGTATTCGATGTTGACGGCACCCTGACCGACGGCCGCCTCTGGTACGCCGAAGACGGCCGTGAAACCAAGGTGTTCCATGTGCACGATGGGCTGGGCCTGAAGCAGCTGCTGACGAGCGGCGTGCTGGTCGCGATCATCAGCGCACGGATCAGCCATCCGGTTGCTTTGCGCGCCGAAGAACTGGACATCGCCCACGTCTATCAGGGCCAGAACGACAAACGCGCCTGCCTGCTGGAATTGCTGGACGCGCTCAATCTCACCCCTGAGCAAGCCGCCTTTGTCGGCGACGACCTGCCGGATCTGCCGGCCATGCGCATCGCCGGCCTGGCGGTCGCGGTGGCCAACGCGCATC
>JBAPPP010000360.1:0-16328 GCA_049280175.1 Rhodanobacter sp. | reverse complement strand
GCCGTGCTCCCTCCCCTGCTCGCAGGGGAGGGCTGGGGTGGGGTCGCTCTTCGCCCCAAGATCAAAAGCCAGCCCCTCCTGCGAGAGGGGGAGGAGCAAAGCGAGGAGGCTGCTACGTCGATGTTGGCGAGTAGGTTGGGGTGAGCGTAGCGAAGCCCAACAAGTACCTCAGGCATCCCGCAGAGATGTTGGGCTTCGCTGCGCTCGCCCCAGCCTAGGCGAGGCCTATTCAGCTGTGATGCCCAGTATGACGATCGCACACAAAACCTGCCACGGACTCGATCCGGCGCGTGCGCCTAGCGGGAGAGTGTGGTTTCCAACTGCGCCAGCCGCTCGGGGGTGCCCACATCGGTCCATGCGCCGTGATGGTGGCTGCCGCTGACTGCGCCTGTTTCCATGGCTGCGCGCAGCAAGGGGGCGAGCCTGAAGCGCGGTGGCTTTGCTTCTACGCCGACGGCCTCGCCGATGACTGCTCGCCAATCCTGCAGCACTTCATGGCGATAGACACCTATACCGCTGAAGGTCAGCAGCGGTTCGCCTTCAACATCGCCGCCTTCGTCGTGCACGATACCGTGCGCATCCAGCGCGAAATCGCCACGTGGATGCTGCGGCGGATTATCGACAAGCAGCAGATGCGCGAGGCCAGTCGGCGCGGCAGGCAGCGCCGCGAAATCCGCATCGGTCCAGATATCGCCGTTCACTGCGATAAACGGTTCGTTGCCCAACAACGGCAGCGCATTCAACATGCCGCCACCGGTTTCCAGCGGGACCGGGCCTTCGTACGCATAGCGGATGCGCAGGCCCCAGCGCGAGCCGTCGCCGAGTGTGTCGGGGAATTGTTCTGCCAGATGCGAGGTATTGATCACGACATAGTGCACGCCGGCTGCGGCCAGCTTTTCCAGATGCCAGACGATCAATGGTTTGCCGGCAACTTCCAGCAGGGGCTTCGGCGTGTGGTCGGTGAGTGGACGCATGCGCTCGCCGAGTCCGGCAGCAAAGATCAGCGCATGCTTCATGTGACCACCGGAATGCGTAAGTCGCGATTGCCTACGCAGCGTTCAAGCAAGGCAACCAGCCCCGTCAGCTCGGGATAGCCGCTTGCCACATTGATCACGTAGTCATAGACGCGTGGCAGATCATCGAGGTAGTCGAGCTTGCCGTCGCGATAACCGAGCCGGCAGAACAGGCCGAGTACCTTGATATGTCGTTGCAATCCGATCAGGTCGAACCAGCGCAGGAAACGTTCGCGATCGACCGTCGTGTCAATCGATTTCGCGGCCTGCAGGCGCAGGCGATAACCTTCGACCCAGCCTTCCACGCGCTCACGGTCCCACACGATGTAACAGTCGCGCAGCAACGAGGCGAGATCGTAGGTGATCGGGCCGCGCAGTGCGCCCTGGAAATCGATAATGCCGGGACTCAGGAGCTCCGGCGCGCCAGTGCCGGGAATCGTTGTGTCGGGGTTGTCGGGCTCAACAATCAGCAGGTTGCGACTGTGGTAGTCGCGATGCACGAAGCAACGGGGTTGTTCCAGTGCACTGTCCAACAACACGTCGAATGCAGCCGCCAGTACATTGGCATCATCATCACCCAGCGTCTGGCCGAGATGTTTGCCAAGCAGCCATTCCGGCATGATCTCCATCTCGCGACGCAGGAATGCTTCGTCGTACGGCTGCATGCCGACTACGTCCACGCCCGTTTGCATGCGCAGCAATGCGTCCATCGCATCGCCATACAAGGCGTCGACTGTGCCCTCGTTCAACGCGGGCAGATACAGCCGGGAGCCGAGATCCTCGATCAGTAGAAAACCCTGTTGCAAATCGTGCGCACGTACCGCTGGAACATGCAGCCCCGCGGCGGACAGGCGGTCGCCGATCTCCAGCCACGGTCGTGGATCTTCCTGCGCCGGCGGGGAGTCCATCACGATCCAGCTCTGGCGTTCGCTCTGGCTCTCCGGGTACCGCGTGCGCCAGTAACTGCGGAAACTGGCATCCGCCGAGGCAGATGCCAGCGTCAGGTCGGGGTTGCCGAGCGCGCTGCGGGCCCAGGCGAGGCGGGTGTTGCGGCGGGATTGAATACTGTCCATGAAGTCGGTCGCTGACAAAACATGCGCAGCTTATCAGGGTGCCGTAAGACTCCCGTGCCATCCGATCTGTGCGCCTCGCCTGTCACGTCAAGTTGTAGGCCCGCTCCTCGTGCTCGGCGAGATCCAGTCCGATCTGCTCCTGTTCGGCATCCACCCGCAGTCCCAGCGCGCGATCAAGCAGCTTCAGGATCACCAGACTCAGCACGGCGCTCCATGCGATGGTGAAACCCACGCCCTTGGCCTGGATCCATAGCTGTCCTAACAGCGAGGTCACCGTGCCGAAACCGCCGAGTTTCGGCGATGCCAGGGGTCCGGTGAGTAGTGCGCCGATGATGCCGGCAATCGCATGTACGCCGAACACGTCCAGCGAATCGTCGTAGCCGAAGCGGCGCTTGAGTTTGGTTGCGCTGAAGAAGCACACCGCGCCGGCAATCAGGCCCAGCACCAGTGCGCCGCCGGGGCCGGCGGTTCCTGCCGCTGGCGTTACGGCCACCAGCCCGGCGATCGCACCTGAAGCGATGCCGAGCACGCTGGCTCGCTTATGGGTGATCCACTCGACCGCGACCCAGCCGATCGCGGCGGCGGCGGTGGCGATCTGCGTCACCAGCATCGCCATGCCTGCGCTGCCGTTGGCGGCGACCGCCGAACCGGCATTGAAGCCGAACCAGCCCAGCCACAGCAGGCTGGCGCCGATAACCGTGTAGCCAAGGTTGTGCGGCGCCATCGGCGTATGCGGATAACCGATGCGCTTGCCGATCACCAGGCAGGCAACCAGACCGGCGATGCCTGCATTGATGTGCACCACCGTGCCGCCGGCAAAGTCGATCACGCCCAAGTCACCGAGCAGCGAACCCGGTCCACTCCAGACCATGTGCGCCATCGGCAGATAGACGAAGGTGAGCCATAGCCCGCTGAACCACAGCATCGCGCTGAACTTCATGCGTTCGGCAAACGCGCCGATGATCAAGGCGGGCGTGATGATCGCGAACGTCAGCTGGAACATCACGAACACGCTTTCCGGCACCGTCTGGTACTGCGAGGCGGGCGTCAATCCCGCAAGAAGGACGCGGTCCAGGCCGCCGACGATCGAATGCCAATTCACTATGCCGGCGCGCATACCCTCTGTGCTGAAAGCCAGCGAGTAGCCGTAAAGCATCCACAGTACGGTCACCAGCGCGGTGATCGCGAAGCACTGCATCATCACCGACAGCAGATTCTTGGCGCGCACCATGCCGCCGTAGAACAGTGCGGCTCCGGGGATCGTCATCATCAATACCAGCATGCTGGCGACGATCATCCAGGCGGTATCGCCGCTATTCAATGCAGGAGCAGGGGCGGCCTGTGCGTAGGCAGACCAGGGCAGGGCGAGGCCGGCGCAGATCGCAAGGCCGCTGCGGATCGGGAGTGTCGTGCGCTTAGAGTGCATCGGCGTCGATCTCCTGGGTGCGAATGCGGATGGCCTGTTCGAGTTCGCCGACAAAGATCTTGCCGTCGCCGATCTTGCCGGTGCGGGCCGACGTGCTGATCGCCTCGATCGCGTGCTCCAGACGATCGTCAGCCACCGCCACCTCGATCTTCAGCTTGGGCAGGAAATCGACCACATACTCAGCCCCTCGATACAACTCGGTATGTCCGTGCTGGCGACCGAAGCCCTTCACTTCAGTCACCGTCATGCCCTGCACGCCAACTTCGCTCAGTGCCTCGCGCACGTCGTCCAACGTAAACGGTTTGATGATGGCTGTGATCCATTTCATGTCGTGCTCCCCCGCAATGATCCCTATTGCAGTGCAGCACGATACATGCCATCGCCAAGGCGGCCTGAACTTCGCTTTGTTTCAATGGCTTGCCTGGCTTTTACCCATAAGTGTGCACTACGACCGGGCAAATCGCGCAAAGCATTGCTCAGTCTTGGTGCAAATCATTCCGGCATTGACCGCGCCGCATCGAATCAGTACCATTTTAGTCCCGATTCAAGTTCCTCAGGCCTGAGCGTCCCCATGCTCCGAGTCAGCCGACTTACCGATTACGCGACCGTGGTGATGACTTGCATCGCCGCGCATCCTGACGACGTGCTCAGCACGGTGCAGATCGCCGACGAGACGCGGTTGGAATTGCCTACCGTGAGCAAGCTGCTGAAGGCGCTTGGTCATGCCGCGCTGGTGGAGTCGTTCCGTGGCGTCAATGGCGGCTACCGACTGGCCCGGCCAGCGGCCGACATTTCACTGGCGGAAATCGTCGAGGCATTGGAAGGACCGATCGGCATGACCGAATGCAGCGTGGCCGAGGGTCAATGCGATCGCGAATCGCAATGCGGCGTGCGCGGCAGCTGGCAGCAGATCAACAGCGTGCTCGACCACACGCTGCGCGCCGTGAGTCTGGCCGACATGCTCAGGCCGCCGCCGACACGGCCAGCATCCATCAAGTCGGCACCCATCAAGCCGGCACCCATCGGGCAAATCGCCGTGACACTGAAAACCGGCGAGGCCACCACCGAATGAATGACACCATGATCCGCGAAAGCAGCACTGCCACCGCACTGCGCGACAACGCCGAGGTTGCCGAGGCGCTTGGCCGCGGCTATGCGGCCGGTTTCGTGACCGACATCGAGATGACCAGCCTGCCGCCCGGCCTGAGCGAAGACACCATCCGCCAGCTGTCCGCGATCAAGCAGGAGCCGGAGTGGATGACCGAGTGGCGGCTCAACGCCTATCGCCACTGGCTGACCATGCCGACGCCGGACTGGGCCAAGCTGAAAATCGATCCGATCGACTACCAGGCGATCAGTTACTACGCCGCGCCCAAGGCTGGCCTGAAGTCGCTGGATGAAGTCGATCCGGCCTTGCTTGCCACGTACGAGAAGCTTGGCGTGCCGTTGCACGAGCGCGCCAGGTTGGCCGGAGTGGCAGTCGACGCCGTGTTCGATTCGGTGTCGGTCGGTACGACTTTTCGTAAGGAGCTGGCTGCCGCTGGCGTGCTGTTCTGCTCGATGAGCGAAGCCATCCGCGAATACCCTGAGCTGGTGCAGAAATATCTGGGCAGCGTAGTGCCGACGGGTGACAATTTCTTCGCTGCGCTGAACTCGGCCGTGTTCTCCGACGGCAGCTTCGTGTTCATCCCCAAGGGTGTGCGTTGCCCGATGGAACTGTCCACTTATTTCCGCATCAACGCGCAGAACACCGGTCAGTTCGAGCGCACGCTGATCGTTGCCGAAGCGGGCAGTCACGTTTCCTATCTGGAAGGCTGCACCGCACCGAAGCGCGACGAAAACCAGCTGCACGCGGCAGTGGTCGAACTGGTCGCACTGGAGCGCGCACAGATCAAATACTCCACCGTGCAAAATTGGTATCCCGGTGACGAGGACGGCGTCGGCGGCATCTACAACTTCGTCACCAAGCGAGGCGACTGTCGCGGCGACGACTCCAAGATTTCCTGGACGCAAGTTGAAACCGGCTCGGCGGTCACCTGGAAATATCCCAGCGTGGTGCTGCGCGGCGATCGTTCGGTCGGCGAGTTTTATTCGGTAGCGCTTACCCATCATCACCAGCAGGCCGATACCGGCACCAAGATGATCCACCTCGGCAAGTACACCAAGTCGAAGATCGTCTCCAAAGGCATCAGCGCCGGGCTCAGTTCGAACACCTATCGCGGCCTGGTCAAGATGGAGAAGGGTGCCGAAGGCGCGCGCAATTACACCCAGTGCGACAGTTTGTTGATCGGAAAGAAATGCGGCGCGCATACCTTCCCGTACATGGAAGTAAAAAATCCGACCGCGATCGTCGAGCACGAAGCGACCACCTCGAAGATCTCCGACGACCAGATGTTCTACTGCCGCTCGCGAGGCATCAGCACCGAAGATGCCGTGTCGATGATCGTCGACGGCTTCTGCAAGCAGGTGTTCCGCGAATTGCCGATGGAGTTCGCGGTAGAGGCGAAGAAATTGCTCGAGGTCTCGCTGGAAGGTGCCGTGGGTTGACGTATGAGCGCACCTTGTGCGCGATTCATCCGGCGGCAAACCCCATCGCGCACAGGGTGCGCTCCTACAGATTGTGTTGAGTTGAAACCATGCTGAAAATCGAAAACCTGCACGCCCGCGTCGAGGGCAGGGAAATCCTCAAGGGGCTCAGCCTCACCGTGAACGCGGGTGAGGTGCACGCGATCATGGGACCGAACGGTGCCGGCAAGTCCACGCTGGGCAACGTACTGTCGGGTCGCGAAGGTTATGAAGTAACCGCAGGCACTGTGACCTATAACGGCATCGATCTGTTGGCGCTCGAGCCCGAAGCGCGCGCCGCGGCCGGAGTGTTTCTGGCGTTCCAGTACCCGGTGGAAATACCCGGCGTCAACAACACCTATTTCCTACGCGCTGCCTTCAACGCGCAACGCAAGGCACGCGGCGAGAAGGAGCTCGACTCAATGCATTTCCTCAAGCTCGTGCGCGAGAAGCTGAAGGTGATGCAGATCTCCGACGAGCTGCTGCACCGCGCCGTCAACGAAGGCTTTTCCGGCGGCGAGAAGAAGCGCAACGAGATCTTCCAGATGGCTGTGCTGGAACCGCAGCTGGCCATCCTCGACGAGACCGATTCGGGGCTCGATATCGACGCGCTGAAGCAGGTTGCGCAGGGCGTCAATGCGCTGCGTTCGCCGGAGCGTGCATTTCTGATGATCACCCACTACCAGCGTCTGCTCGACTACGTTGTGCCGGACTTCGTGCATGTGCTGGCCGATGGTCGCATCGTCGAGAGTGGCGACAAGTCGCTGGCGCTGAAACTGGAAGAACACGGTTACGTCGGCATCGGCGAGGGAGCTCCGGCATGAGCCAGACGGCACCACTGCCGTTGATTGAGTCCCTGCTCGATGCGCCGCTGCCGGGCAGCGGCATCGCATGGCTGGATACGGCGCGGCGTGAAAATCGTGAAGCATTCGCCAACGCTGGGCTGCCAGACACGCGAGTGGAAGCGTGGAAGTACACCGCCCTGCGTGCGCTCGGGCAGCGCAGCTTCGCCAGTGGTGACGACCAGGCCCAAACGCGCATCGTGGATGCGGCCTCACTGATTTTGCCAGGTGTCGACGGGCCGAGACTGGTCTTCGTCAACGGCGTATTTCGCGCCGATCTATCGGCGCTCGACAGCTTGCCTGCCGGGCTCACGCTGCAACCGTTGTCGCAGGCGTTGCACGGCGACACGGAGCCGCTGCGCTTTGCCTTGTCGCGACACTATCGCGAAACCGGAGATGCGTTTGCGCGGATCAACGCGGCCAGCGCCCGCGACGGCGTGGTCCTGCGTGTCGCCGCCAACGCGAAGATCGCGGCACCGGTGCAGTTGGTCTTTGTCGGCGCGGCCGCCGACGCTGCGCTTGCCTGGCATGCGCGCAACGTGATCGAGTTGGGCGAGGGTGCCGAGCTCAGCCTGATCGAGCACCACGTGGCCAGTGGCGAGCAGGTTCATCTGACGACGCTGGTCAGCGACATCGAATTGCATGAGGGTGCACGCCTGCATCACACCTTGCTGCAGAATGCCGCCATCGGCGCGAGCATGATTCGTCGCAGCAACCTGCGCCTGCATGCGCGCGCTCACGCCACATTGCATGTGCTGGAGCTCGGCGGTGCGCTGGTGCGCCACGACTTGCAGGCCGAACTGCTGGGTAATGGTGCGCAGCTGGATACCCGCGGTGTTTTCATGCCGCACGGTCGCCAGCACATCGATACGCAAC
Organism: Rhodanobacter sp.; assembly: GCA_049280175.1. Classification (GTDB taxonomy): domain Bacteria; phylum Pseudomonadota; class Gammaproteobacteria; order Xanthomonadales; family Rhodanobacteraceae; genus Rhodanobacter. The sequence goes on along the minus strand of JBAPPP010000360.1, from coordinate 8,533 downwards.
TGGCGATCCGTCATCAGGCGCTGAACACCACATCGTCGTCGAACTGGCGTGGCGTAGCCAATGACCGCGCTCGCGGCGTGTTCCGAGGGGCCATCGTGGTGGCGCCAGGGGCCGATGGTAGCGATGCCAGCCTCAGCAACAAGAACCTGTTGCTGTCGCCCAGTGCCGAGATCGACACCAAGCCTGAACTGGAAATCTACGCCGACGAGGTGAAGGCCGCGCATGGCGCCACCGTCGGCCAGCTCGACGAGCGCTCGCTGTTTTATCTGCGCTCGCGTGGTATTCCGCAAGCCGAGGCGCGAGCACTATTGACCACCGCGTTCTGCCGCGCGGTGCTGGATGATCTACCGAACGAGACGTTGCGCGAACATCTATCCACTTTGTTGATCGCGCACTTGCCGACATGATCTTCTCCTCCCCTTGTTTACAGGGGGAGGTTGGGAGGGGTGATGCTCTTGCTGGAAGAGCGACCCCACCCCGACCCTTCCCTGCAAGCAGGGTAGAGAGCAAACAGGAGTTCCCCGATGAATGCAGCAGCCATCCCCTCGACCGTCTTCGACATTCAGCGCATTCGCGAGGATTTTCCGTTGTTGTCGCGCACGGTTCATGGCAAGCCGCTGGTGTATTTCGACAATGCCAACACCAGTCAGAAACCGGTGTCGGTGATCGAAGCGATGAACACCCACTATCGCGAACACAACGCGAATGTGGCGCGCGCGGTGCATCAACTTGGCGAGGAAGCCAGCGCTGCATACGAAGCGGCGCGCGACAAGCTGGCGCGCTTCATCAATGCGCCATCGCGCAATGAATTGATCCTCACTTCCGGCACGACCCAGTCGATCAATCTGGTCGCCTACAGCTATGCGCTGCCGCGGCTGAAGCCCGGCGATGCCATCCTCACGACGGTGATGGAGCATCACGCAAACATCGTACCGTGGCAGCTGGTCGCTGCGCGCAGCGGCGCCACGGTCAAGGCAGCACCGATCAATCAGCGTGGCGAGCTGATCGTCGAAGAGTTTGTCGCGATGCTGACGCCGGAAGTGAAGCTGGCCTGCGTCACCCACGTCTCCAACGTACTTGGCACCGTCAATCCGGTGCGCGAGATCGCACGCGAATGCAAAAAGCGCGGTATCCCGTTGCTGGTCGATGGTTCGCAGGCGGTGCCGCATCGGCCGGTCGACGTGCAGGCGCTGGGTTGCGATTTCTACGCGCTCACCGGGCACAAGATGCTGGCGCCTACCGGCACCGGCGCGCTGTGGGCCAGGCGCGAACATCTTGAGGCGATGCCGCCGTTCTTCGGTGGCGGCGAGATGATCCGCGAGGTGCGCTTTAGCGGCACCACGTTCGCCGCGCCGCCGCACAAGTTCGAAGCGGGCACGCCAAACATCGCCGGCTTCGTAGGCTTGAGCGCGGCGATCGATTACTACCAGTCGGTGGGCTTCGAGGCGATCCACGCATGGGAGCAGCAGTTGCTCGGCTACGCCACCGAACGACTGCGCGAGATTCCCGGCGTGCGCATCTTCGGCGAGGCGAAGGAGAAGGAGCCGGTGATCTCGTTCCTGCTCGAGGGCGCCCAGGCTACCGACATGGCTACCTTGCTCGACCTGCAAGGCATTGCCGTGCGCTCCGGCCATCATTGCGCACACCCGCTGATGCAGTTCTACGAAGTGCCCGCCACGCTGCGCGCCTCGCTCGCGTTCTACAACACGCGTGAGGAAGTCGACGCGTTCATCGTGGCCCTGCTCAAGGTGCGCAAGTTGCTGATGTAGGGCTGGATCACGCCTCATCCCCTTGGCGGCGGAAGCAGTCAGGTTTCCGCCGCTGCCCGTGGGGCGTTACTCTGCAGAAACCACCCACACGACAGACTCCCATGTTTGCCACGCTCCCCCGTCTGATCCGCCTACCGTTTGTGATGTTGCTGCTCGCGATCAATCTCGTGCTGCATGTGCTGCCGTTGTTTGCGCTCTCCCTGGTCAAGGTAGTGATACCGGTCCGCGCGATCCGGCAAGCTTGTTCGCGTGCGCTGATCGTCATTGCGGAAAGCTGGATCGCGTTCAACAGCCGGATGTTCGAGTGGTTTACCCGCACGCGCTGGCAGCTCGACGGTCTTTCCGATCTACACACCGACGGCAACTATCTGGTGCTATGCAATCACCAGAGCTGGGTCGATATTCCGGTGCTGCAGAAAATCTTCAATCGGCGTATTCCGTTTCTGCGCTTCTTCCTCAAGAGCCAGCTGATCTGGGTGCCGCTGCTGGGGCCGGCATGGTGGGCGCTGGATTTTCCCTTCATGAAGCGCTACTCCAAGGAGACCCTGGCAGCTCATCCGGAGTTGCAGGGCAAGGACATGGAAGCGACCCGTCGCGCCTGCGAAAAGTTTCGCCACATGCCGGTCTCGGTGATGAACTTCGTCGAAGGCACGCGCTTCACGCCGGCCAAGCATGACGCGCAGTCATCGCCGTATCGACACTTGCTTCGCCCCAAGGCCGGTGGCGTGGCGTTTGTGCTGAATGCCATGGGCGATGCACTGCACGCCATCCTGGACGTCAGCATCGTCTATCCCAACGGCCCCCACACGATGATGGATCTGATCGCCGGCCGTATCCGCGATATCCGCGTGCACGTGCGCGAGCTGCCGATCAACGAACAATTGCGTGGTGACTACGAAGGCGATGCAGCGTTTCGCGAGCGCTTTCAGACGTGGGTGAACGCGTTGTGGGCCGACAAGGATGCGCGGATCACGCGCATGCTCGGGTCGGCAGGCAGCGCAACGGCAGGAGATTGAGTGATGCGTATTCTGGTGGTTGGTGCGGGCGCGATTGGCGGGTATTTCGGCGGACGTTTGCTGGAGCACGGGCGCGATGTGACGTTTCTGGTGCGGGAGGGTCGCGCGGCCGCACTGGCACGCACCGGTCTGGCGATACGCAGTACGACAGGTGACGTGACCTTGCCGGCGCCGCCGACCGTACTGGCGAGTGATCTGCACGAGTCGTATGACCTCGTGCTGCTTAGCTGCAAGGCCTACAGTCTTGAACAGGTTATGGCGGATATCGCGCCGGCTATCGGCCCGCAGACCACGATCCTGCCGCTGCTGAATGGCATGCGACATCTGGACCTGCTGGATGCCCGATTCGGCGCGGACCACGTGCTCGGTGACCAGTGCGTGATCGCCGCGACGCTGGACGCGCAGGGCATCGTGCAGCATCTCAACCAGTCGCACAGCCTCACGTTTGGTGAACGCGACGGTACGTCGTCCGAGCGCATGCACCGGATCACTCAAAACCTGAAGGATGCCGGTTTTGAAGCGCGTCCCAGCGACACGATCCTGCAGGACATGTGGGACAAATGGGTGTTTCTCGCGTCACTGGCCGGCATCACCTGCCTGATGCGCGCGCCGGTCGGCGATATTGTTGCAGCATCTGGTGGTACGGCTGCGACTCTCCGTCTGCTTGAGGAATGCCGAGCGGTAGCCGAGCGGTCCGGTCATGCACCGGCCGAGGCGACACTGCAACGTGCGCGCAGCGTGCTGACCGAGAACGGCTCGAGCCTCACCGCGTCCATGCTGCGCGACTTGCAGCATGGCCATGCGATCGAAGCGGATCATGTGATCGGGGACATGCTGGCTCGCGCTGGCGAGGCGCAAGGTGCCCACTCGTTGCTGGCGGTGGTCTACGCGCACTTGAAAGCCTATGAGGCCGGCAGGGCTCGCGCAACTTAAGCACGCACCCCGACTAACCCTCATCCTCCATCTCCTCATCCCTGCGAAGGCAGGGACCCGGCGACCTCAAGTTCTTCAAGGGCAAGGGCGCTGGGTTGACCAGCTTCGCTGTTGAAACGCGCTTCTGCCTTCGCGGGAATGACGACTGTTTCGCGGCGTGGCCTTCGCGCAGTCCAGGGTTTGGACGTTATGACAGCAGATCGCGAAGCGTCAGCTTTGCAGTCCGCGTGGCGCCGTCGCGCGTGACCGTCATCGTCACCGTCGTACCTGCTGCGTCGTTACGCAGGCGCTTGCGCAAATCATAGAGATGAATCGCGCTCACCGGCTTGCCGTCCACCGCAGTGATGACGTCCCCCGCACGTAGCCCTGCGGCATCCGCAGGCGTGCCTTTGCCGACATCGACGATCTTGAAGCCCTGGTCGGCTCCATTGATCCACATGCCGGAACGGTCGAAGGTATCGAGATCGTCGACCTTGCCCGGGATCGGCTTCAGGTACATCAGCTGGTGGTCGTAGTCGAGCGTCACGACGAAGCGCTTGAGTACACCGCCGCCGACGTTGTTGGGAAACGCATCGACACCACCTGCGCCGCCTTTGTCGATGCTGAACTCGGTCAACGGTGCCGCGATTGTCAGGCCGTCGAGCTTCAAGTCCTTGCCACGGAAAACGAAGCCGCGGGTAGGGCCGCCGACGCCCCAGCCGGTCAACGCCTCGATGCCGTTCGCCTCACGGTCGCGCAGTTTGCTCTTCTCGGCGAACGGGCGCGTCAGCGACAACGCGGTGCGCGCGCCGGTGTCGATACCAAAGCGACCCGCCATGCCATCGTAGGAGCCGAGTACCTCGGGGAACTGATGGTAGAACCGGAACCGCACCGGCGTGCCGGCATCCTTCGGATCGAAGTGCTTCTTGTCGATGAACGTAATCTGGTGCTTGCCGTAGTCGAAGCGCGTGATGAAACGCGCAAAGAACTCGTAGCCGATCATGCCTTGTTCGTCGACGCCTTCGGAAGCATTGGAGAATTGCAGCACGCTGACCGTCTGGTCAGTGAGCGTTGCTGCACCGACCTTGATCGCGTCGACCGTTGCCACGCCGCTTTGCGCCACGCTGTCGCCGGCGCCTGCTGCGGTCTGGCTGCCCACGGGCTTCACGCCCAGCATTTTCGCTGTTGCGGGGGTCAGGATGTTGTGACCGCCGGTGTCGAAAATAAAGTTCAGGGGCTTGCTGCCATTGACCGACACTTTGGCGTAGACATGGTTGTTGATCAGCTGGAACGGTACGGTGGCTTCACTGACGCCGCCGGTCAGCGCGTAGTCGTGAAGGTGGGTTTCGGGCTTTGCATAAGTCGATACATCGCGTACAGGGAGGAAGCGTGCGAAGGTCAACGTCATTGTCTGGCGGTTCGCGGCGCCGCTACCGTCGTCGACTACCAGCTTGTGAGCCAGCTGCACGCCGTCAGTGTCCGCATAGTCGGTGTAGAGCGTGGTGATCATCTGCGTGGCCTGCATCTCCACGGTACGTGCCAGCAGGTGCGTGTGGGTGTCGAACCATGCATCGAACGGATTGCCTTCTCTGGGCACGACAGTCAGTACGTCATAGGTCTTGCCGTCGTCGCTCTTCTGGCCGGCGCTGGTGATCTGTGCCCCGCCGCGATCCGCGCGCCACCATGAATTGCGGTCGCGGTACACCTCATTGACGGCTAGCTGTCGTACGTCGCCGCCCTCCTGCGTGGTAACGGTACCGGACTGATCCTTTTCCCATGCGTGGGTGCCGTCGAAACCGCTGGCACCGCTAGTCGGGCCGATCGAGTAGCTGTCGACAAATGCGCCGTGCTGAAGGTCCGCCAGCGATGATGTCTTACCAGTGAGTCCCTGGCCCGAGTAGGCATAGTCGCTTTGCAGCGTGAACTTGCCACCCCATGCAGAACCGCCGCTGGCAGCGTGATTGGCTGCGAGAATATCGGCGACCTGGATGGCGGCGTAAGCCGGTGCCTGCGTGACCAGCGCAGCGAGAATGACGGCGAAATAGGTCTTGCGCATGCGTGCTCCGTATAGTCGTTGGAGTCATGAGGTAATCAACGTTGATGTGACTGATGCTTAAGTCCGCAGCTTGTAGCCAGTGCGAAAAATCCACCACACCACGGCGAGGCACAGCGCCATGAACGCCAGCGTCATGCCAAGACTGACCGCCATGTTCACGTCGGCGACACCGTAAAAGCTCCAGCGAAATCCACTGATCAGATAGACCACCGGATTGAACAGGGTGATCTTCTGCCACAGCGGCGGCAGCATGTTGATCGAGTAGAACGCACCACCGAGAAAAGTCAGCGGCGTGACCACCATTAGCGGGATCACCTGCAGTTTCTGGAAGTCGTCCGCCCACAGGCCGATGATGAAACCGAACAGGCTGAAGGTCACCGCGGTGAGCAATAGGAAGGCGGCCATCCATAGCGGATGCGCGATCTCGTAGGGTACGAACAGCCGTGCGGTGGCCAGGATCAGCACGCCCAGCATCACCGACTTGGTGGTCGCCGCACCCACGTAGCCGAGCACTACTTCGACGTACGACACCGGCGCGGACAGTAGCTCGTAGATCGTCCCCGACCACTTCGGCAGATAGATACCGAACGAAGCGTTCGAGATGCTTTCGTTGAGCAGGGACAGCATGATCAAGCCGGGGATGATGAATGCGCCGTAGCTGACGCCGCCGATATGGCCCATGCGTGAGCCGATCGCGGTGCCGAACACCACGAAGTAAAGCGAGGTGGACAGCACCGGCGAGGCGATGCTCTGCATCAACGTGCGGAACGTGCGCGCCATCTCGAAGCGGTAGATCGCGCGGATCGCGTGGATGTTCATGCGCGAACCCCTTTGTCGGAAGGCAGCTTGCCGTTGGAATGCACCAGGCTCACAAAGATCTCCTCCAGCGAACTCTCGCTGGAATGCAGGTCCTTGAAGTCGATGCCGAGTTCGCCCAGCCGACGCAACAGCGGCGCGATGCCGGTTTGCTCGCCCTGGGTATCGAAGGTGTAGACCAGCGCATGGCCTTCGTCGGTCAGCTCCAGCGGCAGCGCTTCCAGTTCGATAGGTATCTGCTGCAGCGGATTCTGCAGCTGCAGCGTGAGCTGCTTCTTGCCGAGCTTGCGCATCAGCACGGTCTTGTCCTCGACCAGGATCAACTCGCCCTTGCTGATCACGCCGATACGGTCGGCCATATCCTCGGCCTCCTCGATGTAGTGCGTGGTCAGGATGACGGTCACGCCGTTGTCGCGCAGGCCGCGCACCATCTGCCACATGTCATGGCGCAGCTCCACGTCGACACCGGCCGTAGGTTCATCCAGAAACAGGATCTGCGGCTCGTGCGCGAGCGCCTTGGCGATCAGCACACGGCGTTTCATGCCGCCGGACAGTGCCATGATCTTGCTGTCCTTCTTGTCCCATAGCGACAGGTCGCGCAGCACTTTTTCGATATGCGCCGGATTCGCCGGTTTGCCGAACAGACCACGGCTGAAAGTCACCGTGGCCCATACCGTTTCGAAAGCGTCGGTGGACAGCTCCTGCGGTACCAGGCCGATCTTCGCGCGCGCAGCCCGGTAGTCGCGCACGATGTCGTGACCATCGGCCAGCACGGTGCCGCTGGTCGGCTTGACGATGCCGCAAATGATGCTGATCAGTGTGGTCTTGCCGGCACCGTTAGGCCCCAGCAGGGCCAGGATCTCGCCGCGGCGGATATCCAGGTCGATGTGCTTGAGCGCCACATGTCCGGACGCGTAGGTCTTGCCGAGGCCGGATACCTGCACGATCGGCGACGTGGCGCCGGTGAGGTTATCGGGCAATCGCGCTGCGCTGTGCATGTTGTCTCCGTCTCACATGAGTGGGTGCCGATGCAGGCAGGTAATGCGTCACCTGCCTGATATTGCCGCCGATCATCATGCATGAAAAGCCACAGCCGGGCGCTGCGGCTTTTCAAACACCGCTAGCGCCGGCTTGGTAGCCCGACCTACCAGATCTTTACCTGCGTTTCCGGCGAACGCACCATGGCATCGCCTGGCTTGCACTGGAACGCCTGGGCGAACTCCGGCATGTTCGACGGCGCGCCGATCGCACGGAACTGCGCCGGAGCGTGCGGGTCGGTATTGAGCAGGGTGATCTGCGCTTGCGGACGAATGTTGCCGCGCCACACACGGGCCCAGTTGAGGAAGAAGCGCTGATCTTCGGTGTAGCCATCGATCTTCTTGTTCGCTTCCGCCGGGTCTTTCGACAGCGCCATCTGTAGAGCGGTATACGCCGCGTTCAAGCCACCGAGATCGCCGATGTTCTCGCCCATGGTCAGCTGGCCGTTGACGTGCTTGCCGGGCAGTGGCTCATAGCTGTCGAACTGCGCGGCGAGCTTTGCGGTACGCGCCTCGAACGCCGTTCGGTCGGCGTCGGTCCACCAGTTGACGTTGTTGCCTTGGGCGTCGAACTTGCTGCCCTGATCGTCATAGCCGTGACCCATCTCGTGCCCGATCACCGCGCCGATACCACCGTAGTTGATGCCGTCATCGGCTTTCGCATCGAAGAACGGCGGCTGCAGGATCGCGGCCGGAAACACGATCTCGTTCTGTTGCGCGTTGTAGTAGGCATTCACCGTCTGCGGGGTCATGCCCCATTCGGTGCGGTCGACCGGTTTGCCGATCTTGGCGATCTCGTAGTCGTAGTCGAACTTGGTCGCCGCCTCGATATTGCCGAAGTAATCGTCCGGCGTGATGGTGACGCCGTTCCAGTCGCGCCACTTGTCCGGATAGCCGATCTTCGGCAGGAAGGTCGACCACTTTTCC
>JBAPPP010000359.1:0-1655 GCA_049280175.1 Rhodanobacter sp. | reverse complement strand
CAGTCATGCAAGACTTCAGAACAACGCCGCGTCACGCTGGAGCTAACTGGCGGCGCCGTCTGATGGGACGGTTTGGACAGAGGGCTATCCTAGCTGCCCCTTGCTCCCACGCAACATGGGCTTTGTCGATTAAACCAGGCGCGCCGCCTGACCGATGTTGCTCGGGCCGTCCGTGACCGGCGCCACCTTGTTGTCGAGTTTTCCCATGACGTGGCTCCTGTCTGAGACTGCTCAACCTCGAAGAAACATGTCGGTGTGTTTCACGAACAGCTCCGGATACTGGAACAGCGAGCCGTGCGCGGCGTCTGGATAGATGATCAGCTGCGCGTTGGGAAGGTTCTGCACGAGATAGAGCGAGTTGATCGCGTAAACGACAATGTCAGACTTGCCGTTGACCACCAGCACGGGTTGCTTGATGTTCTTGAGGTAGGCAAAGCGCTCGCCTGCCGGCTGACCCCACGCGGTGAATGCGGCGAATTGAGCGGCCTGCACTTTGTCTTCTGGCGGATTATCGCGGTTCTCCGTACGCGCATCCCTGCGCTTCAGGAAGGCCTGTCCCGCAGCAAGACTTGCTGGCGACTGGGTGAAGAACCCATTGATCCAGAAATCGTCGGGATTGACGTACTGGGTGTTGAAGACCACCTCGGATTCCGGCGTCAGCGGCACGCTGTCCCCGTTGCGCGGCGCGCTGCCCACGATGACGAGCTTGCGGACCATGTCCGGTCTGTCCAGTGCGATGAGCTGGGCGACCATGGAGCCGATCGAGAAGCCGAGCACATCGACCTGCTTGAGTCCGAGTGCATCGATGAACGCCTCGGCGTTTCGGGCCATCAGCTCAAACGTTTGTGGAACCTCACCGCTGGAACTAGCGACGCCGGCGTTGTTGAACAGGATGACTTCGCGGCTTTGGGCAAGCCCATCGGTGACGGCGGGGTCCCAACTGTCCAGGTTCCCCATGAGGTGCTGGTTGAAGACAAGCGGTACACCGCCTTGCTTGCCGAAACGGCGGTAGGCGTAGCGGATGCCATTGGCCTCGACGAACTGGGTCGGCGCGGTGTGGTGGGTGAAGTTGCTCATGACGGATGTCTCCAGTGCCTTGCGGCGGGTGTGGTTGATGGAAGAAGTCTCGACTGGGCGCTAACGCACAGCCGCGACCTCTCTTCCCATTGATGGGCAAATATACGAAACGGTTCGTATCTATATACAGACCATAGCACACGATACGCTGCGTAGCGTTACGTAGTGGGGTAAGCTGCGCCGGTCAGGGCAGGAGGACAGGAACGTCAATGAGCGAAGAAGAGAGTCAGGCACCCAAGGCCGGTCGCCCACGGAGCGAGCAGTTGCACCAGGCGATCCTGAAGGCGGCCCTCGATCTGGTTCTCGAGGTGGGCTTCCGTGCGGTCAGCATCGAGGCGATCGCCGCAATGACGGGGGTCGGCAAGACGACGATCTACCGTCGGTGGCCCAACAAGGCCGCCGTCGTGATGGAAGCCTTCGTCGGCCAGCTCGGCCGCGCTTCCCAAACCCCGCCACACAAACAGGCAATGGAACGCCTGAGATTGCAGATGCATACAACCGCGAAGGCCTTTCGAGGCAGAGTTGGCGCCCTGGTAAGAGCCCTTATTGCCGAGTCGCAGTTCGATGCGGAACTGGCA
>JBAPPP010000358.1:0-1787 GCA_049280175.1 Rhodanobacter sp. | reverse complement strand
TTGGGCGTAACTCGCATCCCGCTATGCTGCCTTTTGCGCATATAGCCGGGCTTGTTCGGTTTCGATGCGGTAGTTCACAAACGCGTCCCATTGGCCGTTGAGGTAGATCGCGCGCAGGTGGAGCATCGCCTGGGCGCCGTCTACCGTCCAACGCATGCCTGTTTGTTCCAGTCGATCTTTCACCACGTGTCGGCAAGCGCCCTCAGCCACACCGCTGCCGATGGGGTAGCCGGCGGCCAGGTATTCGTCGTAGCGCATGTGCTGGCGGTTGTTCTCGTAGTAGCCGATGATGGTCGACACGGTGCGCCGCTGCGAACCGCGCAGCTCATGTTGGTCGCGCAGCCGTTTGAGCCGGCCAATCACCTGGCCCACTTTTCCCTTCAGCAGCAGCCGCAGGTGGTCCGCGACAAACCGTTCGGCGTCGCGGCTCCCTTCGCGATGAAACACGTGGGCCGCCTGCCACAACCGCTCCAGCACGTGAAACAAATCCAGGATGCCTACGGCCCGTGGCAACCAATCGACCTGCATGTTCCACAACGCCGCCTCACCATCCATCAAACAGACCAGCGTTTTGCGTCGCTTGGGGTCGCGCTCCTGACAGGCGATGGCCATCTCGACGAACAGCCGCTCGCGACCGGTACACGGTTCCCCTTCCAGCACACGCGTCATCTCGGCCCACACCCGTTTATGTTGCGGCGCGGGCCGATCAACGGCCCGCTCTTTGCGAGCTAGTTCATCGACTACCTCGTCGGCCGTGCGGCGAAAACGGTCGATACTGTACACGGCCCCGACATAGGCCATTTGCTTCTTGTTGGCTTTTTCTCCCTTGCCGCGTCGGGGTCCCCGTCGCACGCGTTCTAGCAGCGGACGGCGCATGGGCACACCCTTGCCGTCGGCCGTGGCCACCAGGAGTTCGGCTTCCTCGTCCTCGGGTGGTGCGGCCTGCTGCATTCCGAAGGTTTCGGCATGCTCGGCCATCCGCTGGTTCACCTCCTCGGCCGCCCTCTCACTGGGCGAAAGCCCCAGCAATGTATGGAGCGAAGTCGTCGCTTCCTGAAACGACTCTTTGATGCACAGCCGTTGCAGCCAGTCTTGCAGCACGTAAGAGAACTCGCCGGCCGGCAATCCCAGGCGTTCGTCGAGTGGCGCGCGCTCAATCCGCTGTTTCTCGCGTCGGGCGTACACCCAGCGGCGGATCAGCAGCTCGCCGAAGATCGACAAGTAACGTCGATCATGCGTCTCTTCCAGCCGGCGAAGCGTCCGGCCCTCGTCCGTCTTGATGGATGCCCCCAGATTACCATCGCCTTGGGCCGCGACGAACGCTTCCAGCAAGCTGAGCCCCAGGGCCAAAAGTTGACTGAACAGTTTCCGCTCCACCTCATCGATCCGCTGACTCGTGGTGGTCGTCTGCTCCACAAACGTTTCGATCGACTGCAATTGCTGTCGTGCCTTGAGAAATGCTTGCTCTTGAGCGAGAATCATGGCTGGGCCTCCTGTGCGGAAGAATGATTTGCTACCACTCTTCGTTCTATCCGTCGGAGGCCCACCTTTCATCTTCTCGCTAGCACTTCGCCTAACTCCTTGTGAATCAACCCGCTAGCACGAGCGGGATGCAACTTGCGCCCAATTGAATAGGGTGGCCCACCGCGCGGTTGAATGCGCGGTTGACGCCAACAGCGATTACGAAGGCTTCCGACGCGGTGTTCATTACAACTCATGGCCCTCGGAGCACGGTTACAACCCGCGCTTGTTAGACCCCATAGTTGCGATCTGCACGATGTTGTTAC
>JBAPPP010000357.1:0-6237 GCA_049280175.1 Rhodanobacter sp. | reverse complement strand
AAGTGGACTTGCCTGGCGGCACCCTGCGGATCGACTGGGCCGGTCCCGGCCAACCACTGTGGATGACCGGCCCCGCGGCGTTCGCGTTTGAGGGCGAATGGCCGATTCCTGCCGACGCGGGTCAGACCCCGGGTTGAAGCGCGGGCGCGTCCATCGCACACTCCGGTCTGACGGCGCGCTTTCCCGCACGCCCCGTATCTATCGGTTCGAGGTAATCCGCGCATGACTGCCACCCTGCTCGATGACGCCACCCAGGCTCGCGTAGTTGCCGCGTATCTGAAGCACCATCCGGAATTCCTCAGCGAATATCCCGAGCTCGCTGCGAAATTGACGATGCCGCGCGAGCAGGGCCCGGTGTCATCGCTGGCGATCTATCAGCTGCACAGCCTGCGCGAAAAGAATGCCGAGCTGGAACGGCGTCTGGCCGAGCTGATCGAGATTGCCGCGGAGAACGAGCAACTGATGGAGCGCGTGCATGCGCTCACCGTGGCCTTGCTGCGCGCCAACACGATGGAGGTGACCGCGCGCAGCGTCGTCGCCAAACTCAGTGCGGATTTCCACACCGAACAGGTGCGCCTGGTGCTGTTCGGCAACGAACCGCTGTTGCCGCGTGCCGACTGGTTGCAGCAAGTGGCCGGTCCCGAGGCGCTACCGGAATTCGCCGACTTCCTGCACCAGAACGAGCCGGTCTCCGGCCGACTGGCAGCGGACAAGCTGAGCCGCCTGTTCGGCACTGAAGCGTCGCTTATCCGCTCGGTCGCGATGATGCGCCTGGGCGATTCCGGCATGCTGGTTATCGGCAGTCACGATCCGGATCGATTCCAGCCCGGCATGGGCACACTGTTCCTGAAGATGATCTCCGCGACGATTACCGCGGCGCTGGCCCGCTCGTGGGATGTCTATTAATTCTGCCGTAACGCCCGACAGCCAGCTCGACCACTGGCTCGCCCGACTCGCGACTGAGCGACAGGCGTCGCCGCACACGGTTGCCGGCTATCGCCGCGATCTGGCCAAGCTTTTGCATTTCATGCAGGAGCGGGGGCTCGCCTCGTTCGATGCGCTCGACAGCAACCTGATGCGCACATTCATCGCCACCGAACACCGGGGCAAGCCCGGCAAAGATGGGCTGGCACCGAAAAGCCTGCAGCGGTTGCTGTCGTCATGCCGCAGCCTGTTTCGTCAACTCAATCGCGAAGGTCTGCTGGCGCACGATCCGTTGCTCGGCGTGCGCGGCCCGAAAGTGCGCCGCAAACTGCCGCAGGTGCTGGATGTCGACGAAGCCGGCGCCCTGGTCGAAGCGGACAGCGGTGGCAAGCTTGCGGTGCGCGATCGGGCGATGCTGGAATTGTTCTATTCCAGCGGCCTGCGCCTGTCCGAACTGGTCGGCCTGCGCTGGCTCGACCTGGATCTCGACGGTGGCGAAGTGCGCGTGCTCGGCAAGGGCAGCAAGACCCGCATCGTGCCGGTCGGTCGCCACGCGATCGCCGCGTTGCGCGCACTGGGTGTCGAACAGGGCGGCCCTGGACAGCCAGGGCACGCGGAAAGCGCGGTCTTCCGTGGCCGTGGCGGCGCGCCGATCAACCCGCGAACGGTGCAGTTGCGCATGAAAACCCTGGCACTGCAGCTGGGCATCCCCAAGCACATCCATCCACATCTGCTGCGACACACGTTTGCCAGCCACATGCTGGAATCTTCCGGCGACCTGCGCGCGGTGCAGGAGCTGCTCGGCCATGCCGACATCGCGACCACCCAGATCTACACCCACCTCGACTTCCAGCATTTGTCCAAGGTCTACGACGCCGCGCATCCGCGAGCGCGACGCAAATAACCGCCGTGCAAAGGCGAGCCTCCCCGTAGGAGCGCACCCTGTGCGCGAAAGGCGTTACGGCGGCATCCATCGCGCGCAGGATCCCCGGCGGGTTGGATTCCCGTGGGCAAGGCCCCACCTCATGCGACATCGACAGTCTGCGGAGCTCTCATGGAAACCTTCCACGCCACCACCATTGTCTGCGTACGCCGCGGAGGCCGCGTCGTGATTGGCAGCGACGGCCAGGTCACGCTGGGCAACACGGTGATGAAGGCGAATGCGCGCAAGGTGCGCCGGCTCGGCAAAGGCGACGTGCTGGGCGGGTTTGCCGGTGCGACGGCCGACGCGTTCACGCTGTTCGAGCTATTCGAGGAAAAACTCGCCAAACACAGCACCAACCTCACTCGCGCCGCGGTGGAAATGGCCAAGGAATGGCGCACCGATCGTCGCCTCGGCCGGCTCGAAGCCATGCTGGCGGTGGCCGACAAGGACACCTCTTTGCTGATTTCCGGCAACGGCGACGTGCTGGAACCCGAGCATGGGTTGATCGCGATTGGCTCCGGCGGCCCGTTTGCGCAGTCAGCTGCGCTGGCGCTGATGGAAAACACCGAGTTGGATGCGCGCACGATCGTCGAAAAGTCACTGAAGATCGCTGGCGACATCTGCATCTACACCAATCACAACGTGTCGATCGAAGAGCTGTAAGCACAACGCACAGCTATCTGATTGCCTGCCGTTCGCGCGCTCCGGTGCGCTCCCGTATATACCAGCAACCACACGAACACCCCCGGTGACTTCATGTCCGAACTGACCCCCCGCGAAATCGTCAACGAACTCGACCGCTACATCATCGGCCAGCACGACGCCAAGCGCGCCGTTGCGGTGGCGCTGCGCAGCCGCTGGCGGCGCATGCAGCTGGAGCCGGGCATGCGCGAAGAAGTGACGCCGAAGAACATCCTGATGATCGGCCCCACCGGCGTGGGCAAAACCGAGATCGCGCGGCGTCTGGCCACCCTGGCAAACGCGCCGTTCGTGAAGGTGGAAGCGACCAAGTTCACCGAGGTCGGCTACGTCGGCAAAGACGTTGAGTCGATCATCCGCGACCTCGCCGATGTGGCGTACAAGCTGACCCGCGAACAAGCGGTCAAGCGGGTACGCACGCAAGCCGAGGATCGCGCCGAGGATCGCATCCTCGATGCGTTGCTGCCACGTCGACAAGCAGCGGCCGACTGGAGCCACGACGCGCAGGCAGCAGCACCGGCAATCGACAGCGACACCCGCCAGAAACTGCGCAAGCAGTTGCGCGAAGGTGCGCTGGATGAGCGCGAGATCGAGCTGGACTTCGCCATGAATGTCGGCGTGGAGATCATGTCGCCGCCGGGCATGGAAGAGATGGGCCAGCAGTTGCGGCAGATGTTCCAGAACATCGGCGGCGCCAAGACGCAGCAGCGCAAACTCGCGATCAAGCTGGCGCGCCCGATGCTAGTCGACGAGGAGGCCGGCAAGCTCCTCAATGACGACGAGATCCGCGCGCAGGCGATGGAAGCGGCCGAACAGAACGGCATCGTGTTCATCGACGAGATCGACAAGGTGGCCCAGCGCTCCGACTGGGGCGGCGCCGGCGTCAGCCGCGAAGGCGTGCAGCGCGACCTGTTGCCGCTGGTCGAGGGTTCCACCGTCTCCACCAAGTACGGTCCGATCAAAACCGACCATATGCTGTTCATCGCATCCGGCGCGTTCTCGCTGGCCAAGCCGTCCGACCTGATCCCCGAGCTGCAGGGTCGCCTGCCGATCCGGGTGGAACTGTCGGCGCTCAGCGTGGACGACTTCAAGCGCATCCTGCGCGAACCGCACAACGCATTGACCAAGCAATACACGGCACTCCTCGCGACCGAGGGCGTCAGCCTGGAATTCGTCGACAGCGGCATCGACCGGCTCGCCGAGGTGGCGTTTCAGGTGAACGAGCGCACCGAAAACATCGGTGCACGCCGGCTGCATACGGTCATGGAGCGTTTGCTGGAGAGAATTTCTTACGAAGCGGCGGACAAGTCCGGCGAAAGCTACAAGATCGACGCCGATCATGTGGATAAAACGCTGGGTAGCCTCGTGCAGAACGAAGACCTCAGCCGCTACATCCTCTAGCTTCATGAACAGGCTCTAACAAGCTGGTTAACCCGATCTGTTAAAATGGTGCCCGTGAGCAACATCATTGAACTGAAAACAACCGGCCAGCGCGCCCAGCTGCGGGAAGCGCAGCAGACGCAGACCTTGGTCCGCCTGTGGCGCGAAGATCTCGAGCACGGCAGCTTCTGCGGTTACGTGGGTGGCGTCGGGCGCGAATTCTTCCTGCTGTGGGTAGTCGGTGACGGCATCACCTATGACGGCATGTACGTGATGCGCCACCGTGACATCTCCGAGTTGGAAGCGCCCGACAAGCACCACGCCTTCTTCGAGAAAGCGTTGGCGCTGAAGCACATCCTGCCGCGCCCGCCACGCGGGTTTCCGCTGGACAACATTCGCGAAGTGATCCAGGCCGCCGGCGCGCAAGCTCCGGTGATCGGTGTGCACGTGGACAGCGAGGACGAAGCCGAGGTCTGTTATATCGGCCGCCTGGCCAGCGTCGAGGAAGACGGCTTCTACATGCAGGAACTCAGCCCCGACGCGGAATGGATGCGCGAAGCATCGTTCTTCAGCTGGGATGAGGTTTCCACAGTCAGCATTGAAGACAGTTACGCGCAGTCATTGCTAGCCGTGGCCGGCGCAGCGCCGCCGCTGGAGCCGGGCGGCCAGGAATCGGTCACTCGCATCGAGTGACGGCCGCGCCTGGTTTTCGGGTCGCGCTTCGAACCACCTATTTTTGTCCAAACAGGATCTTGCGTGCCTCGTCGTCCGTGCGCAGGTCGGCCTGTCCCTTTATCGACTCGCCAACGGCATACGCGCGCTGCGTCGCCGGACGTGCGCGAATGCCCTCGAACCAGCGCTTGAGGTGCGGAAACTCTTCCAGAGTCATGCCTTGCGACTCATACGGCACGATCCACGGATAGGCTGCCATGTCGGCAATGGTGTAGTCCGTGCCAGCGATGAATGCACGGCCGTCCAGACGGCTATTCAGCACGCCATACAGCCGATGGGTTTCGTTGACGTAGCGGTCGATGGCGTAGGGGATTTTGTCCGGTGCATAGTTATTAAAGTGATGGTTCTGGCCCAGCATCGGACCGAGCCCGCCCACCTGCCAGAACAACCACTCCATGACGACATAGCGCTCGCGCGTCGAAACAGGCATGAACTTGCCGCTCTTCTCCGCCAGGTACTGCAGGATGGCGCCCGACTCGAAAATGCTCAGTGGCTTGCCGCCACCCAATGGATCGGTATCGACGATCGCCGGCATCTTGTTGTTCGGCGAGATCTTCAGGTACTCCGGCTTGAACTGGTCGCCCCTGCCGATGTTCACCGCTTTGATCTCGTAGGGTAAGCCGGCCTCCTCGAGGAACATCGTGATCTTGTGGCCATTGGGCGTGGGCCAATAGTGCAGTTCGATCATCACTCGTCTCCTGGGTGGGCAACAGTGTTAAAGGGATCGGGGGTGGCTATCTCGGTTTCAAGTGTCGATTAATGGGTTTGCCCCGACCCGTCATTCCTGCGAAGGCAGGAATGACGGCACTGGGACCCTCAAGCCACGACAAGTCTTTGCGTAAGGAATGGAAGACAGCGTCAACGTTCGAGCCAGATCCTGCGTTCAGGACCTTGTTGCCCACTCACCCCTGGAGATATCGCGATGAAACTTGCTGTTCACCTTGCCTTGCTCGGCTTAGCCCTGGGTGTCGCCGGAACCGCGGTTGCACAGTCGTCCCAGGACGCAACGGCACCCACCGCCTCAACCGGGACGATGGCTGCGCACCAGCCGCCCGATCCGCAGCAACAGGTGGCGCGGCTCAGCCGCAAGCTCCAGTTGACGCCGGCACAGGCGGCCAAGATCGAGCCGATTCTGCAGAGTCGTCAGCAACAGATGCAGCAGTTGCGTGCGGATACCAGCATGACCCCGAATGATCGCCACGCGAAAATGCGTTCGATCATGCAGGACAGCAACACGCAGCTGCAGTCCGTACTGACCGACAGCCAGAAGCAGCAATACCAGCAGATGATGCAGCAGGCGATGCAGCATCGGCAGGACAAGAAGGGATCATCCGACGAGTCGTCTGGCGGTCAGTAGAGCGATCTTTGGGGACACGATGGTCGAAGGGCTGGCGGCAGCCGGCCCTTCGCAGCACGGCGTGACGGCATCGCTTATGCTCGATGCCGTTCTTCGAATCATCGCCTTGGGATGTCATGACCCGCATCGTTGTCGTCGGCAGCATCAACATGGACCTGGTCACACAGGCACCCCGCTTTGCCGGCCCCGGCGAGACCATCCTCGGCGAGCGCTTTCTGAC
>JBAPPP010000356.1:0-13154 GCA_049280175.1 Rhodanobacter sp. | reverse complement strand
CGTGCCGATCGCTGCCGGCGATCACTCCGAGCAGGGCAGCGGCGTCAGCCACGTTGCGCGCCAATGGGCCGGCGGTGTCCTGGTTGTGACTGATCGGCACGATGCCGCTGCGACTGACCAGGCCCAGCGTGGGTTTGATCCCGACGATGCCGTTCGTCGACGCGGGGCAGATGATCGAGCCGTCGGTTTCGGTACCGATCGCCACCGTGACGAGCCCGGCCGCCACAGCAGCTGCCGAACCCGAACTGGAGCCGCAGGGATTGCGGTCGAGTGCGTAGGGGTTGCGCGTTTGTCCGCCACGGCCGCTCCAGCCACTGATCGCGTGATCGGAGCGCATGTTCGCCCATTCGCTGAGGTTGCTCTTGCCGAGGATCAGCACGCCAGCTTTTCGCAGACGAGCCACCAGTGCGGCGTCGTGCGGTGCCGGCGTCCCAACCATCGCCAGCGAACCGGCGGTGGTGAGCATGCGATCGCCGGTATCGATATTGTCCTTCAGCAACACCGGGATGCCGTACAGGGGGCCGTGCGCTTTCGAGCGTTTCCGGTCCAGCGCACCGGCGAGTTTCAGCGCGTCCGGGTTCATCTCCAGCACGGCCCGTAGCGTGGGGCCCGACTGGTCGATTTGCTGGATGCGTTCGATGAGCTGCTGCGCGAGCTGCCTGCTATCAAGCGTGCCGGCATCCATGCGCTGCTGCAGTTGTGCGATCGACGAGTAAGCCACGTCGGGCACCGTTGCATCGGCGGCAATAGCCGACCCTACAAGCAGTGCGCAGACGAGCGCGGCCAAATGGACGGAAGAACGGTTCACGGTAGCCCCCGGTTCGACGAATGTGGCATGTTGTCGCTATATCCAGCTTAGCCGCATGGCAGACGCATCGCTCACCGCCCGCCGCGCCTATACTTCGCCAATGAACACCAACGCTCGAGCACGTTCCGCCAGGCCAGTCGGCGCTTTGGTGCTGCTGGTTATCCTCATGCTGTTTGGTGGCGCCAGCCACGCCAGCGATGCGGCGACGATACCGGACACCCTGCAACAGCGCATCGTCGCCTGCACCAGCTGCCACGGCGTGCATGGCGAAGGCAAGCCGGGCAGCGACTTTTTCCCGCGTCTGGCGGGCAAGCCTGCCGCGTATCTGGTGCGCCAGATGCAGGGCTTCCAGAACGGTCTGCGTAAATACGCGCCGATGGAATACACCGTACGTCAGCTGAGTCCGGCGTACATGCAGGAAATCGCCGAATACTTCGCCGCGCAGCAGGTGCCTTACAGCCGCTCGCCGTTGCCGCCGGTGAGCGCGGAGGCTTTGCAGCGTGGCGAGCAATTGGTGAACAACGGCGACCCCGCGCTCAAGGTTCCCGCCTGCGCCAGCTGTCACGGCAATCAACTGACAGGCGTGGAGCCGTCCACGCCGGGACTCGTTGGTCTGCCTTATGACTACATCAGCTCGCAGCTCGGTTCCTGGCGCACGCACACCCGCGCCATGATGGCGCCGGATTGCATGGCGCTGGTCGCCAGCCGCTTGAGCCCTTCGGACATCACCGCGGTAGCGGCATGGCTGGCCAGTCGGCAGTTGCCGGCCGACACGCACGCACAAGCGGCCGGTTCAGTGAAGCCGCTTTTGCCGTGTGGCGTTTTGGGTGCCGTTGGAAATGTTGCGGCAGGGGGTGGGGCATGAATTGGTTCCGTCGACTGTTGCTGCTGATCGTGGTGTGTGCCGGGTTGCTGCTGGTGTGGCTATTGGGCTGGCTGTTTTTCGGCAGCGGCGGTAAGCAGCCGACGTCACCGGCGATGAGCAAGGTGGCTGCCACGACGCTGCGCGATCCGGCGTTGATCGCCAGGGGTGAATATCTGGTCACGGTTGGCGATTGTGCCGGCTGTCATACCGCGCAGGGCGGCGCGGGCTACGCCGGTGGCCGTTTGCTCGCCACGCCGTTCGGCAATATTCCCGTACCCAATATCACGCCGGACCGCGAAACCGGGTTGGGCAACTGGAGCTTCGAGGATTTCTGGCAGGCACTGCATGTCGGCAAAGGCCGTCACGGCGAACTGCTGTACCCGGCGTTCTCCTACACCTCCTACACCAAGGTGACGCACGATGACGCGTTGGCCATGTTCGCGTATCTGCAATCATTGCCGCCGGTGCATCAGCCAGCCTCAGCGATGGCGTTGAATTTTCCATACAGCCTGCGCAATAGTCTGACGGCGTGGCGCGCGCTGTATTTCAAGGAAGGTGTGTTCGCGCCCGATCCGGGCCAGTCGGAGCAGTGGAACCGCGGCGCGTACCTGGTGCAGGGCCTGGGTCATTGCAACGAATGTCACGCGGCCCGCGACACGCTCGGCGGCACGCCGCAGGACGTGCATCTGACCGGGGGCCAGATCCCTGAACAGAACTGGTACGCACCGGATCTGAGCACGCAGAGCAATGGAGGCCTTCAGGGCTGGAACGAGCAGGACATCGTCGATCTTCTTAAGACCGGCCAGTCGGCGAAAGGCGCAGCATTTGGTCCCATGGCCGATGTGGTCGCGCAAAGCACCCAGCACATGACCGATGCTGATCTGCGTGCGGTGGCGACCTATCTGCATTCTTTGCCGGCGCGGGCGCCGTCGCTGGAAGAGAAGCCGCCGTTCAACGCCACCGCGCTCATCCAGCATGGGGAGCAGATCTATACGCAACGCTGCGCGGATTGTCACGGCAAGAACGGCAATGGCGTCGTGGGCATCTACCCACCACTCAATGGCAATTCATCGGTCACCGAGCCGAGCGGCATCAACGCGACCCGCTCGGTTCTGCTGGGCGGTTTCGCGCCGCTGACCGCCGCGCACCCACGGCCTTATTCGATGCCGCCATTTGCTCAGCAACTGAGCGACAGCGACGTGGCGGCAGTAGTCAGTTATATCCGGCAGGCCTGGACGAACAAAGCGCCGCTCGTGCAGGAGCGGGATGTAAGCAAGTATCGGCAAACACCGATCGATTGAGGGCGTGCAGAGGCGTGGATAGTTATTCCATGCCGGTGGAGATCATTGAAACAAACGCCCCGTCGGCATGAGCCACTGGCGGGTCTGCGAAAAGTGCCAGGGTCAACGGCGTCGTCCGCCAATCACTTCGGGAGTGACGCCTGCGCCAGGTCTACAGTTTCTTCGCGATGGCATCCTTGAGGGCATGGTTCTCCATCGCCAGCTCCGCATACAGCCATTTGAGCTTGCTGTGCTCTGTTTCGAGGTCGCGAATCCGCTGCACGTCAGTCGTATTCATACCGCTGTACCTGGACTTCCAGTCGTTGTACGTCGCGCCCGATATGCGCAATTCCCGGCACACATCTTTGGCCTGCCGACCGCCTTCGACCTGGTGCAGCGTCGCGACGATCTGGCTCTCGGTGAATTCTCTCTTGCGCATCGTGGGTTTCTTGGGGCCGGTTCGCCAGGAGACCCTTAGCCAGGCCGAAGCAGTGACAAGGGGACAGCAATGAAAACGCAAGTTATTACGTTTTCGCCGCACACTTTTACGCGACGCTCAGCGTAGCGTCAATCCTTCCCTTGCCGCTGGCGTGCGGTGCGCAAGTGGGGAGGGGTGAGATTGAGCTGAGGCTGGCGTTGCAGTGGCGGCCCCGGTTTCGGCACCCGAGCGGTCATCCAATAGGCCATTGAGTGAGAGTCCTCCGCCTTCTCACGGCGCCGAGCCAGCAGACAACCGCGCATAGCTAGTTGCGAGGAAGCCATTGCGCGAGGCATCGGAAGCGGAGTACATCGAGTTGCGTTCGAGGTTGCTTGCCAAGACATTCACGCACATCGGAACAAGCCGCTGCCGGTCACGTTGCAGGCAAGCCAGACGGATCGAAAACTTCGATCAGTACATTCGCTTCATCGCCATGGCAGCGGCGTGGCAGTCAGGCATCGTGGAGTGCTCATTCCGCGCCACGTAGTCAGCGATGATGCGACGCACCGCAGGTGTCGCACCTTGCTCTGCGCGCGATAGCCAGGTGGCGGCTTCATCCGTGCGCCCCATCGCCATCAGCACGGTCGCCCAGTTGTATTGCCCGCGAAAATAGCCGCCCTCGGCTGAGCGTCGGTACCAGTCCGCGGCTTGCGCCGGATCCTTCGATACGCCCCAGCCTTCCTCGTAACAGCGTGCAAGCAGGTTCATGGCACGTGCGTGGCCTTGTGCGGCCGCCCGGGCATACCAGTGCATGGCGAGCGCGGGGTCTCGCGTTACGCCATGGCCATCGAGGTACATGTGTCCCAGGTTGTATTGCGCCCAATCGTCACCGAGCTGCGCGGCGCGCGCGTAGCACCCGAAGGCCCGCGGCGCGTCAGCTGCGGTGCCCAAGCCATTTTCCAGGCAGCGCCCGAGCATGTTGATCGCTTCGGCGTGGTCGTCTGCTGCCGCGCGTTGAAACCATGCAAATGCGGCCGCCGGACTTTTCGCGCAGCCGATGCCTTCCAGCAGCATTCGACCGAAAAGCAGTTGCGCTGCAATGACGCCCTGGTCGGCGAGCGCTTGCACGGTGGGCGCCGCACGCAGCGGATCGTTCTGCAGAAGATCGCGCAATTCTTCGGGTGTCATGCCTGCGTGCCCGCGAGAACGATGTTTACTTCCGTGATGCTGACGAAGCATCCCTGGTCGTTGGAATATCCATCACCACATGCAACGAGGCGGCCGTCGCACAGCTCGCGCGCCGCGCCTGTCAGAGCGTAAAGTCTGCGGTGAGCATGGCGGTACGTCCTGCACCCGGAACAGCGTGGTTTTCATCGGTGCCGGTGTAATAGAAACTTCGGAAGTACAGCTTGTTGGTCAGGTTGGTGAGGTTCAAGCGGAACTCGACATGCTCGTTGAGTTCATATTCCGCCATCGCATTGAACAGGACATAGCCCGGCACATGTGCGGTGTTGTGTGTATCGGCGAAACGCCACGATTGATAGTTGAAGCCGCCGCCGATTTTCCACGCCGAATCGATCTGGTACGTCGTCCAGGTATTCAGCGCGTTGTGCGGCACGTTGGGCACTTCGCGGCCGAGTGCTTCCGGGTCCGTGGTGCTCACGATCTTGGCTAGCAGATGGGTGTAGCTGGCGTTGACATCCCACTCAGGGCTGATGTGCCCTGTGAGACCCAGTTCGAGACCCTTGACGGTTTCGTCGAACGGTAGCTGCTGCACGGTAGGATCATCCGGATCGGCATTGCGCGCATTGGTCAGGTCGGTCTTGAAGAGGGCTCCGGTAATGTCGAGCCGATCATGCAATGCATCGATCTTCGCGCCGAGTTCGTACGTCTTGTTTTTCTCCGGCGCGATACTCGCATCAGTAGGCGCGAGCGTCAGGTATTCGATGGCCGGGTTGTATGACGTGCCGTAGGAAACGTAGTAACTCTGCGCGCTGTCGGGCTTGTAGATCAGTGCGGCGCGAGGCGCCAGATCGATATAGTCCTGTTCAAAGCGCGTGCCCAGCAGTGCATCGCTGAATTCCGATTTGAAACGATCCCAGCGCAAGCCACCACTAAGGTCCCACTGCTCGGCGAGCTTGATGGTATCCACCACATAGGCGCTCTCGTCGTCACCCTTTGCCTGGGGCAGCGAGTCCACGATGAGCGGCTGTGTGTTTGGCTGATGCGGATCCGGATCCAGCAGTGGCGTCGGCGGGATGATGTCGATGCCGTTGACGTACCGCGTAATGTCGGAATTCTCATGGCTCAACTCGATGCCTGCGATGACCAGATGGCTGAAGCCGCCCGTATCAAAGCTCGAGGTGATGTTGGCCTGGTCGATCAGGTTTCTGAGATTCGTCGAGGAGCTCGGCTGATCGCGCGAAACGAAAATGTCGGACAGTGGCGTCCCCAGCGGTGGCGGAGGAACAAAGTCGTTGCCGAGAAAGGGTGCGCTGGAAAAATACGAAGATTTGTAATCACCGTATCGCAACGTGTTGCTGAACGTGGTGTCGGGGCTGAAGTCGTGCTCGAAGCGAATCGTGGCGATGTTTACATTGGTCTTGGTGCGGTCGTAGTCGAGCAGGCCATAATAATTTTCGCGACGTACCTTGGCCGGTACATCACCAATGAACGGGATGCCGTAGTCGGGGATATTGTTCTCTTCCTGATAGAAGTAGCTCAGCGTCAAGCGCGTCGGCGTACCGATACCAAACTCGATCGAGGGCGCAAAACCACTGCGTCGATTCAGGACATAGTCGCGATCGGCAACATTCGAGTGCTCATCCATCACATTCAGACGGGCCGCAGTGGTGGCGCCGAGCGGGGTGTCGTAGTCGCCGGTAAAGCGCACACCGTCGTTTGTGCCGACGGAAATGCTGGCATAGCCAAGCGGCGTAAGGTCCGGCGTTTTGCTTACCTGATTGATGACGCCCGCCGTCGAGCCGCGACCGAAAAGTACCGAAGAGGGACCCTTGAGCACGGTGACGCTTTCAAGATTGAAGCTATCGCGCTCGTAAGTACCCAGGTCGCGGATGCCGTCCATGAAAAATGAATCGGGCACCGACAGGCCGCGAAGATTGATGCTGTCGCCGTGCTGGCCGCCTTCACCGGCATTGAGCGTGATTCCGGGAACGTTGCGCAACGCATCTTGAACGCGCGTCACGCCCTGGTCGGTCATCGTGTCCTGGGTGATCGTGTCGATCGACAGGGGAATGTCGTGAGGTGATTCGACGTGCGCGCCGGTCACTTTGATCGGCGTCAGGTTCACCGCTGTTTGCGGGGTATTCGCCGTTGGCGTCGCATTGGGAAGATCGTCGCCCCAGGCGTTGCACGAGACTGCCCCGGTGATGGCCATCCCCAGCGTCGTCAGGCGCAGGGCTTGAGGGGACATCGTGAATGTTGCGCGTTGCGGGTTCTGACGGCGGGTAGTCATGGAGCTCCTGCGGAACCGTGAACTGTTTCAAGAGCCACGGAGGGCTCATCGATGCTGGTAGAGGTGGCATTGGCCCATCTGGGTCGCCCCTTGCCCCGCGACTGTCCCCCGGAACCAGCGATCGCTAAACGCTATCGCTAATCACTCTCATTTGCAACTACTGAGGGCGGACGACGAGGGTCTTCGGCCATACAAGCCAAAGAGTGCCGAGGAGCTACAGACATGGGGCAGTGCGAATCCCCCGGATGCCTCGGGGGCGATCCTTGCGGGCAGGGCGCGTCACGAACTGACCGAAGTTCGAGGCTTGCCGGCAAGCGGCCATGCGCGCGTCTTCGCTGCTGCCGATCGACTACAAACGATCAAAGCTTCCGCACGAAGTCCGAGAGCGTCTGCCAAGGCGCCAGACTCCAGTGGCCACGCGCCTGTCCCGACGGCGAGGGCAATACGAACAACTGCGTGCCCTCGATGGTTTTGTCCTGCAGGCCGTAGTTGACGGCACGATCGAGCAAGGCACGGGCGGCATGCTTGCTGGTGAACGCGAGCATGCGCGGAGCATGGCGTTCGATCTTGGCGAGCAAGGCCGGCACATCGAAGGCATCCTGCGGCAGTTCGTTGTCGTTGCCGGCGTGGCGCTTGGCGAGGTCGGTGAGGCCGATGCCGTAGTCGGGTAGTAGCAGGAATTCGGCCGGCGCCAGCAGGCGCGGAGTCAGGCCAGCTTCGAACAGTGCACGCCAGAACATATTGCCGGGGTGCGCGTAGTAGGCACGTTCCGCGGCGGAGCGCTTGCCGGCGGCGGTGCCACAAAATACGAGCCTGAGCCCGGGCCGCAGCACGTCGGGCAGGATATGCCCTTCAGTGGGCCGCGGCATGGTCGTCGAGCAGGAAATCGGTGAACTGGAAGCGCCCGTCGCGCAAGACGCTTTCGCCGCGGCGAAGCTTGAGCGGCTGGCGAAACAAGGGGCCGCCATAGCTCAACGTGTGGAACTCGCCGCGCTCGCCGCAGGGATCGACGCCGGCCGGCAATGTGTCGAGCAGTGCGGCATCGTAGTCGCGGCCGCAATAGTCGGCGTGCAGTTGCTGGGTGTCCACGCAGCACAACATGGCGCGATGACCTTCGCCGATGAAGCGTCTCGACAACGCAGTAGTGTCTTCACCCCACAATGGAAACACCGCGCGCCAGTTGTCGCGGCCGAGCTGGCGAATGCGGTAGTCGCGCACGTCTTCCAGAAACAGGTCGCCAAACGCGCAATGACGGATGCCCGGCCAGCGCATGCGAGCCTCGACCAGGGCCAGCGAGTGAGCCTCTTCGTAGGCTTCGTTGCTGCCCGGCCAGTCCAGCATGACCTCGACCAGCGGCAGGCCAAGCGCGGCAGTTTGCGCGAGCAGCACATCTCGCTGCACGCCATGCATGGCGACGCGCTGGTAGTTGCGATTGACCGTGGTAAGCAGGCCCACCAACTGCCATTGCGGATCGGCAAGCAACCGCTGCAGCGCCAGCAGGCAGTCCTTGCCGCCGCTCCAGGCGAGCAGGATAGGTGTTGTCATACAGCCACCGTTGTCATGAATCGGGCTCCTGCGCCATTCGGCTGGGCCACGACAGCGTGGCGTGCAATCGTTGTCCCGCATCGAGCCGGAAATCCAGCTCCAGGCCCAGCGCCTGGGCCGCAGCGCTTGCCAGGGCCAGGCCCAGCCCGGCATGCCCGGCATGCGGCAATTGCTTGCGCCAGAAACGCTGGCCGAGATTGCTCAGGTCCTCAGCGTCGAGGCCGGGTGCGGCGTTGTCGATGCTCAGCTCGGTTGCGGTCAGGCGTAGTGTCACCGTGTCGCCCCTCGGCGCATAGGCACAGGCGTTGCCCAGCAGGTTGCCGATGATGACTTCCAGCAGCGCCGGGTCGGTCTGCAGGCGAGCTGGAGGCGTGCCCTCGATGTGCAGTGTGATGCCGAGACTGACGGCTGTGCCGTGTTGCCGTTGCAACTGGCGATTCAGCCACGAAGCGAACGGTAGCGCCTGCAATTGCGGTTGCTCGAGGCCGGATTGCAGGCGGGTCAATAGCAACAACGCGGTTACCGTGGCTTCGAGTTCTGCACCGATGTTGCCGACTTCGATGAGTATCTCGGGCAGGCTGCGGCCGCTGGGGTAGCGCGCCTCGACTTCGGTGAGCGCGCGCAACTCGGCCAGCCTCGTGCGCGTTTCGTGGGCCAGACCGCTGGCGAACTGGCGCTCGCGCGCAAGTCCGTCGTCCATCCGGCCGAGCACGTCGTTGAAACGGTTTATCAGGGGATCGAGTTCGCGCATGCCGCTGGCGGCGAGTCGCTGGCCGGGCGCGTTCGGGCCGATGTCGTGCATCCGATCCACCAGCGCCGTCATTGGGCGCAGGCCGCGACGCACGATCAGCGGCACGGCAATCAACGCGATGCCCAGAGCCAGGGCTGGGCTGAGCAACAGAATCCAGTCGACCGCCAGATCGATCTGATGGAGCGCGTGGCGGTCCTGTTCGAACAACAATGCGCAGGTGCGGGGGGCATGTTGCTGGCCGTTTGTGCCTGACGCCTTGCTGCGGTCAGAGTCGGCGGGAAACGACGGCACCGAGCCGAGAACTGGCGCCTTGCTGCTGTCAGATTCGGCGGGAAATGACAATTGCACGGAGCCAAGGAACTGATCGGCATGGTGCAGCTTGGCGAAGCGTGGTTGCGCGCCGGCAGCCTGCGGCCAGTCCGCCGGCGTGCTCGGCGGGGGCGGTGTGCTGCGCAGTGGCGGCACGCCGTCGCAGCGCAGTTCGTAATAGGTAAGATTGTCGCCGCCAAGCACGCCTGCTTCGAGGCGCCGACTATGGCCGCCAGACGTCGCATCCTGTTCCAGTTCGACGGTGCTACTCAGCGTGCGCGCCTGGGTCAGCAGATTCTGCTCAAAGCGCTTTTCCATCTCATGGTCGATGCGCCAGTCCATCAGCTTGGAGCCACCGCCCAGCACCAGCAGACTGGTGACGACCAGCAAGGTGGAGATGCGCGCGGAAAGGGAGGCCGGTTTCATAAGATCATGGAATCAGATAGCCCGCGCCGCGCCGCGTTTCGATCAGGCCGGGCAGACCGGCCGCGTCCAGCTTGCGGCGCAGTCCGAACACCAGCACCTCGACGCTGCGGTCGGAGACTTCGCTGTCGCTGCCTGCGGTGCGTTCAAGGATCTCCACCCGGCTGAACGCCCGGCTGCGATGGCGCAGCAGCAAGCCTAGTACGGCAAATTCGCGCGGAGTCAGCGGCAGCGGCTGTCCGTTGACGCTGGCGCTCTGCGAACGGGGGTCCCACGACAGCGGGCCATGGCTGAGCACCAGGGGCTGCGCCTGTTGCGGCCGGCGCGCCAGCGCATGCAGGCGGGCGACCAGCTCATCGAACGCAAAGGGCTTCATCAGATAATCGTCGGCGCCTGCGTTCAGCGCCTCGATCCGATCAGGTACCTGATCACGCGCAGACAGCACCAGCACCCGCGGGCGGCGGCCACCCGCCGGCAGGCTGCGCAGCACGCCAATGCCGTCGAGCCGGGGCAACATCAGATCAAGCACCACCAGGTCATAGTCGTAACTGGCCAGGAAACTGCAAGCCTCGACGCCGTCACCCGCCGCATCGACGGTAAAGCCGGCCCCCTGCAAGCCGTGCTGCACGGTCTGGCGCAGGCGCTCAGAGTCTTCCACCAGCAACAATTTCATACGGATTCCCTGGAATTTGATCAAGCCTAAACGAAGATGCGGCATGATTTTCACGCCGGCTTGAACTCGGATGCGGGGATCGCGAAATGGTTCATCGACAGTTCGCATGCGCAGCCGCTATAAAGATCGTCTATTTGGGGAGTATGCGGTGAGCGAAGAAATCCTGATCAACGTCACCCCGCGCGAGACGAGGGTCGGCGTGGTCGAGAACGGCATGCTGCAGGAAGTGCACGTCGAGCGGGCATCCAAGCGTGGCTACGTCGGCAACGTGTACAAGGGCCGGGTGCAGCGGGTGATGCCCGGCATGCAGGCGGTGTTTGTGGAAATCGGGCTCGATCGCGCAGCATTTCTGCATGCGTCGGACATCGTGCGCCCGCCGCAGCCGGCGTCCGCCGAAGGTGTGGAGTCGAACGGCAACGGCAATGGTCACATTCCCTCGATCAGCGAACTGGTGCACGAGGGCCAGGAAATCGTGGTGCAGGTGGTAAAGGACCCGATCAGCACCAAGGGCGCGCGGCTGTCGGCACACCTGTCGATTCCCTCTCGCTACCTGGTGCTGCTGCCGTACGCCCGCACACTGGGCATTTCCGCGCGCATCGAGGACGAGGTCGAGCGTCAGCGGCTGAAAGACGTGCTGGGCTCGCTGATCGGGGACAACCCGCTGGGCTACATCGTGCGTACCAATGCCGAAGGCCAGAGTGCCGAGTCGCTGGCTTTCGACGTGGCCTACCTCACCAAGGTATGGCGGGTGGTGCAGGAGAACATCGCCAAGGCCAAGGTCGGCGAACGCGTCTATGAGGAACTGTCGCTGCCGTTGCGCAGCCTGCGCGACATGCTGAACGACGACATCGAGAAAGTGCGGGTGGATTCGCGCACCACGTTCGAGAAGGTGGTCAAGTTCGTGCACAAGTTCATGCCGAGCCTGGACGATCGCATCGAGCACTACGACGGCGAGCGGCCGATCTTCGACCTGTACGGCGTCGAGGACGAAATGCAGCGGGCCCTGCGCAAGGAGGTGCCGCTGAAATCCGGCGGCTACCTGATCGTCGACCAGACCGAGGCGATGACCACCATCGACGTCAACACCGGCGCTTACCTGGGTACGCGAAACCTGGAGGAGACGGTCTATCGCACCAATCTGGAGGCGGCGCAGGCGGCGGCGCGGCAACTGCGGCTGCGCAACCTGGGCGGCATCATCATCATCGACTTCATCGACATGATC
This sequence comes from Rhodanobacter sp., assembly GCA_049280175.1. Taxonomy (GTDB): domain Bacteria; phylum Pseudomonadota; class Gammaproteobacteria; order Xanthomonadales; family Rhodanobacteraceae; genus Rhodanobacter. The sequence goes on along the minus strand of JBAPPP010000356.1, from coordinate 1,385 downwards.
GATGAGGAACACAAGCGCCAGGTGCTGCGCATGTTGAACAAGGGCCTGGCGCGTGACCATGCCAAGACCACGGTCTACCCGATGTCGGCGCTGGGGCTGGTGGAAATGACCCGCAAGCGCACCACCGAAAGCCTGGCTCGCCAGCTATGCGAACCCTGCGCGACCTGCAACGGTCGCGGTGCGCTGAAGACTGCCGAAACGGTGACTTACGAGATTTTCCGCGAGATCACCCGGGCGGTGCGCCAGTTCAATGCCGAGAAGCTGCTGGTGATGGCGAATCCGCTGGTGGTCAGCCGGATTCTTGAGGAAGAATCCAGCGCGATCGCCGAACTGGAAGAGTTCATCTCCAAAAGCATACGCTTCCAGGCCGAAGAGCATTATTCGCAGGAACAGTTTGATGTCGTCTTGTTGTAAATCCGGCCTGGATTGCGGCGCGTGAACCCGTTGTGGCAACGAGTGCTGCATCGCTGTGCCCGCGCACTGGGCTGGACGGCCGGTACAGCGGTGATCCTGCTCGCCGTGTTGATGGCGCTGACCCAGTTGCTCTTGCCCTTGCTGGCGCGGCATCCGCAGTGGGTGGCGGCGCAGCTCAGCCAACGGCTGCAGCGACCGGTCAGTTTTGCCTCGCTGGAGGGACGCTGGACGCCATCCGGTCCGCTGTTCGTCATGCACAATGTGACGGTGGGGGCGGCAGCGGGTCAGAAGGGCGACATGCTGCAGCTTCCCGAATCCGAACTGAAACTTGATTTCGGCGGCTGGCTGTTTCCCTCGCGACACCTGCTCAATCTGTATGTGCGCGGCCTGCAGCTGGACCTGGCGCGTGATGCCGACGGCAGCTGGCACGTCAATGGCATTGGCCTCGCCGGCGATGCGAGTCGGCAGCCGATATCGCTGGGCCGCTTTTCCATCGACCTGTGGCTTGAAGACCTGAGGGTCGTCATCACCGACGCCAAGCATGGCAAAAGCTATGCCTTGCTGTCTCGACAATTTCGACTGAGCTGGCAGGGCACCCAGATCCGCATCGGTGGCAGGCTGCGCCGAGAAGGCGAGGCAGCTGCGTTGCGAGCGGCCGGCCGTTTTCGTGCGGACGGCAGCTCTGGCCAACTGTGGATCAGCGCCGACGATATCGATCTCAAGCCGTTGCTGGATGGTGTCGATCTGGACGGCTATTTGCCGCAGGGCCATGGCCGACTGGCGTCGTGGCTCGACTGGCACAGGGGCAGGCTGACCAGCAGCGTGTCCCGATTCGATCTGGACCGGCTGACGCTGACCGCCCCCGATGGTGCCTACGCCAGCGTGACCGCGTTGCACGGGCTGGCCGGATTGCGCCGGACCGGCGACGGCTACGAGGTGCGCTGGGCCAGTGACGATGGCGGTGCGTTGGC
>JBAPPP010000355.1:0-16154 GCA_049280175.1 Rhodanobacter sp. | reverse complement strand
GCCGTGGAAGCTGCCGCCGGTGTCGCTGCAGGTGCCGCGGCCGGAGCGGCCGCGTTCGCCTGCTGCTCAGCCAGCCACTTCGCGAAATCCGGCTTGGACAGGGCGACCACCACGATCGGCATGAAGCCGTGATCCTGGCCGCAAAGCAAGGCGCACTGGCCACGGTAAGTACCGGGCGTCGTGATGTTGGTCCAGGCGGCGTTGACGATGCCCGGAATGGCGTCGACCTTCCAGCCCAGCGCCGGCACCCACCAGGAATGGATCACGTCACCGCCGGTGATGGCGAAGCGGATCTTGGTATCGACCGGCACCACCAGCGGCTTGTCGACATTCAGCAGGTAGGTATTCTCATCGCCCACCTTGACTGCACGCGGATCGAGACCTGAACCCAATTGACGGGTCGCGTTGCTCTGGTCGTCGAGCTTGGACATGAAGCCGACCTTGTCGATCGGCTTGCCCAGGTAATCGATGTAGTCGTAGCGCCATTTCCACTGGTAGCCAGTGACCTTGATGGTCATCTGCGACCCGGTGGTATCGGCCCACGAGGTGAGACCGCCGGTGGCCAGGTAGGCCAGGGTGATCAGGATGAGCACCGGGATCGTCGTCCAGACAACTTCCAGGGTGGTGTTGTGCGCCCACTTCTCGGCCACCGCACCGCGCGACTTGCGGAAGCGGAACATGGCGATGAACATCGCGCCGAACACCAGGATGCCGATCACCACGCAGATGCCGAGCGAGATGGTGTTGAGGTTGTACGGCACCTGTGACCAGGTGGTCGCGCCGCGCGTCAGGTTCAACTGATACGGCTCCGGATTGGCGTGAACCACGCCGCCGAACGATGCAAGGGCGAGCGCTGCCCATGCCGTGAATGATCGCCTGATGCCGCCAGATGTCATGTCTTGCACCTTTGTTGAACCTATTTGCGCGGCTGGGCGTTTACATCGGCCAGCAACACCATGAGTTTCTTCGACAGCTCGACGCGTTCCTGATCCGCCAGAAAAGCGCCAATCTCCAATTCGTGTCCGTGCGATGACAGCAGCAGGCGGTGACGCCCATTGCCCGGCTCCAGCAACACGCGCACCCAGTACGACTGGAAACTCATGCTGCGCCGGCCCGGCAGGGAGTGCACTTCCAGCGACGATGCGTCGATGGTGATGCGCTCACTGCGATCGCCGGCCCGCCAGGCCACGCTCAACGCGTAGGCCACGGCGGCGGATTCGACCAGGGCAAACAGCGGAGCAAACACATTCCCCTGCCATGCACCCAATCCAGCCGTTGTCAGTGCCAGCACCACCAGAACCACGATCAATCGACGCAACCCGCGTCGGCTGAGCGCACGATTGGGCTTGAGCCACATCGTCACGCACGGCAGGCCGGCGACAGCTGGTCGAAGCACGATCATGGGGATCCGGCGTGCCTGGAACAGCGGAATGATAGGCCGCGGCGAGGCAGCGGGCAAGAATGTCGCGCCCGGTTGATCAGGATCAGGCGCCGTGGACCGGGCGTCAATCGTTCTGCTGACGCGGCCGGCGAGCCGTTCGCGTCGTTTGCAGATCGCCCGCTGGGCGTACCCGACGTACGCCCAGCGCACACTCTCCGGCGTACAATCTCGCGCTCCCCACCGCATTGACGCGGATCTGCAGACAAGCCCGTGACCCTTCCCATTCTCAGCCCCGAACTTCCCACCAGCAGTAGCCCGACCCGCGCACGCATCACCGCCGCGTGGTTGCGCGATGAGACCGAAGCGGTCAACGACCTGCTTGCCCAAGCCAGCTTGCCGCCCACCGAGCGCGAGAAAGTGATCGACCTCGCGGCCGACCTGGTCAGCCGCGTGCGGTTGCGCGCCAAGGACCAGAGCGCGGTCGAGTCCTTCATGCGCCAGTACGACCTGTCCAGCGAGGAAGGCGTGCTGCTGATGTGCGTGGCCGAGGCATTGCTGCGCATTCCCGACAAGGCCACCGCCGACAAGCTGATCCGCGACAAGCTCGGCGATGCGGACTGGAAGAAGCATCTGGGCCAGAGTGAGTCGCTGTTCGTCAACGCCTCGACTTGGGGACTGATGCTCACCGGCCATCTGGTGAACCTGGCCGAAGACACTCGTCACGATTTCACCGGCGCACTGAAGCGGCTGGCCGGCCGCGCCGGCGAGCCGGCAATTCGTCTCGCCGTACGTCAGGCCATGCGCATCATGGGCTACCAGTTCGTGATGGGCCAGACGATCGAAGATGCGCTGGACCGCTCCGCCAAGAAGGAATACGCGGTCTACCGCTATTCCTACGACATGTTGGGCGAGTCGGCGCTGACCAGCGAAACCGCCGAGCGCTACCAGCAGGATTACCGCAACGCGATCGCCGCGATCGGCGCTCGCGGCCCGTTCGCGAACCACACCGACGCGCCGTCGATTTCGGTCAAGCTGTCCGCATTGCATCCGCGCTATGAAGTGACCAAGCGCGAACTCGCCCACCGCCAGCTCAGCGAAAAGCTGCTGGAGCTGTCGCAGCTCGCCATGAAGTACGGCATCGCGCTGTCGGTGGATGCCGAAGAAGCCGAACGCCTCGAACTGTCGCTCGACATCATCGGCGATGTGTTCGCGCACCCCTCGCTGGAAGGCTGGAATGGCCTGGGCATCGTGGTGCAGGCGTATGCCAAGCGCACCCCGTTCGTGATCGACTGGCTGATCGAGACGGCTCGCGCTTCGAAGCGCCGCTGGTACGTGCGTCTGGTCAAGGGCGCCTACTGGGACGCCGAGATCAAGCGTGCGCAGGAGAACGGTCTCGCTGGCTACCCGGTGTTCACGCGCAAGCCGAACACCGACGTGTCGTACCTGGCCTGCGCACGACTCCTGTTCGGTGGCGGCAGCGAACTGATCTACCCGCAGTTCGCCACGCACAACGCACACACGATCGCCGCCGTGCATCACATCGCGCAGGGCCGGCCGTACGAGTACCAGCGCCTGCATGGCATGGGCACCGACCTGTACGCCGAAGTGATCGGCCCGAAGAATCTCAACATACCTTGCCGCGTGTATGCACCGGTCGGCACGCATGAGGATCTGCTGCCGTACCTGGTGCGCCGCCTGCTCGAGAACGGTGCCAACACCAGCTTCGTCAACCGCGTCGTTGACGAGAGCGTGCCCGTGCGCACGCTGGTCGCCGACCCGTGCGAAACGGTGCGCGCCTTCGCTTCGATCCCCCACCCGCGCATTCCGCTGCCGGTGAATCTCTACGGTGAACTTCGGAAGAATTCCATGGGCGTCAACTTTTCCAATGACAACGAACTAAGGGCGATGGCCGAAGCCGTCAACGCCAACGCCGGTCCATGGACCGCCGGCCCGCTGGTGCCTGGCGCCGCGATCTCGGGCAGCACCGTGCAGGTGACTAATCCCGCCGATCGCCGGGAGACCGTCGGCAGCTACGTCAGCGCCGACAACACAATCGTCGACAAGGCGATCAGCAACGCGGTCGCCGCGCAGAACGGCTGGGACCGCATGCCTGCCGCGAGCCGCGCTGCGATTCTCGAGCACGCCGCCGAGCAGCTCGAAGCGCGTCGCGGCGAATTCATCGCGCTTTGCGTGCGCGAGGCCGGCAAGAGCCTGCCCGATGCGATCGCAGAGATCCGCGAAGCAGCCGACTTCCTGCGCTACTACGCGACCATGGCGCGCCGCCTGTTTGGCCAGCCGGAAAATCTGCCCGGCCCGACCGGCGAGAGCAATCAATTGTTCCTCAACGGCCGTGGCGTGTTCGTCTGCATCAGCCCCTGGAATTTCCCGCTGGCGATCTTCCTCGGTCAGATCAGCGCCGCGCTCGCCGCCGGCAATGCCGTCATCGCCAAGCCAGCCGAACAGACTTCGCTGATCGGCCATGCCGCGATCAAGTTGCTGCATGACGCCGGCGTGCCGACCGACGTGCTGCAATACCTGCCAGGCGACGGCACCGTCGTCGGCGTTGCACTGACCAAGAGCCCGCACGTCTCCGGCGTGGCATTCACCGGCTCTACCGACACCGCATGGGCAATCAATCGCGCACTGGCCGCACGCAATGCGCCGATCGCCGCGCTGATTGCCGAAACCGGCGGCCAGAACGCGATGATCGCCGATTCGTCCGCGCTGCCCGAGCAGATCGTCAAGGACGTCATTGCCTCCGCCTTCCAGTCCGCCGGCCAGCGCTGCTCCGCCGCGCGCGTGCTGTTCGTGCAGGAAGACATCGCCGACAAGGTTTGCGCGATGCTTGCTGGCGCGATGGCCGAACTCAAGGTGGGCGACCCGGGCCAGCTGTCCACCGACGTCGGTCCGGTGATCGACGCGGACTCGATGCAGATCCTGGTCGAGCATGCCGCCCGCATGGACAAGGAAGCGAAAAAGATTGCCGAAGTGAAGCTCGATCCGGCGCTCACCGGTCACGGCACCTTCTTCGCCCCGCGCGCTTACGAAATTTCGTCGCTGGACGTGCTCACGCGCGAGGTGTTCGGCCCGATCCTGCATGTGATCCGCTGGAAGGCCAACGAACTGGACAAGGTGGTGGCGCAGATCAACGCCACCGGCTACGGCCTCACGCTCGGCATCCACAGCCGCATCAACGACACCGTCGACTACATCTCGAGCCACGCCCGCGTCGGCAACTGCTACGTCAACCGCAACCAGATCGGCGCGGTGGTCGGCGTGCAGCCATTCGGTGGCGAGAACCTGTCCGGCACCGGCCCGAAAGCCGGCGGTCCGCACTACCTGCTGCGCTTCGCGAACGAGCGCACGCTGACCATCAACACCACCGCCGCCGGCGGCAACGCGTCGCTGCTGACCATCGGCGAGTAGCGCGCCAACACTGCGAAGCCACTGATTAGCGTACAATCAGGCTGCCTTTTGGCTCCCTCCCCTGCTCGCAGGGGAGGGTTGGGGTGGGGTAAAGCTCTTGCCTCAGACGTGCTCAAGAGCACCCCCTCCCAGCCTCCCCCTGCAAGCAGGGGGAGGAGCTGTACCCGCGAATGCTGAAGCGATCGCGGAGATTCGGCGCCAGCTCAGTAGCACCGCGTCGCTTGTGCGCCGCGCCAACCATGGCGCGGCGCCACGTGCTAGAACATGCAGGTGGCTGGCGGGGGTCGGCATCGGAATGGCGGGTATGGCACAGGCAACGGTCGGGATCGATGCGCCGCAGCGCCGGCCGGCAGCGATGGATGATCCGCGCGCGCTGGTCGCGAATATTCCGCCGAATGTCCTGGTGCACCTGGCCGAATATGCGGCGCAACGCGGCATTCCAGTCGATGCATGGTTTGCCGGACTGGCGCTGAGTCGCGCCCAGATCAACGATCCCGGCGTTCAAGTGTCGTATCGGCAGGCGCGTATCGTGCTCACGCGCGCGCTCGAGGCCATGCGCGAGCCCTCGCTCGGTCTACTCGTCGGTTGCAGTGAGACGATCGGCAGCTTCGGCCTGCTTGGCCTGACCATGATGACGTCGCGAACGTTCGGCGAGGCGATGCTGGCGGGCATCGACAACCACAAGATCTGCGGCAGCCTGCTCGAGGTGGGCTTTGCCCCGGTCGATGGGCAAACCGTGGCCGTGCAGGCGTGGCCGTTGTTTGGCGAACGCGAGCTGCTGCCGTTTTTGTGCGAAGAACTTTTCGCCAGCTCGTTGGCGATCGCCCGCGAGCTGGTGGGCCCACAGCTGCTGCCGCGGCGGCTGGAACTCACCTACGCCGCACCTGCCTGGGCCGACGCCTACGCCGAAGTGTTCGGCTGCGAGGTGCGCTTCGGCGCGCCGCAGAACCGCATCCTGGTCGATGCCGAGTATCTGGCCGTGCCACTGCCCGGCTACAACCCGCTCACTTCCCGCCAGGCACTCGCGCTGTGCCAGCAGCAGAAGGACATCCGCGGCGTCAGCGGCGAAATTGTCGGCTCGGTCGAACGCCTGCTGCGCAGTCGGCTGCGTGAGCACCCACGGCTGACCGAAGTGGCGCGCACGCTCAACCTCAGCGAACGCTCGCTGCGGCGCAAGCTGGCGGAGAGCGGACGCATCTTTCGCGACATCCACGACCAGATCCGCGCCGAGCGTGCGCTGGAGCTGTTGCGCGGCGACCTCAGCGTGGCCGAGATCGGCAGCGAGCTCGGCTATAGCGATCCCCGCGAGTTCCGCCGCGCGTTCAAGCGCTGGACCGGCATGCCACCACAGGATGCGAGGCGCAGCGCCGCCTGAGCGCATCGAACCCCACGCATGCGCGTTCCAGGCGGGTCACGGCTTGCGCATCCTGGCCGCTTTGCCCCCCCTGAACCGTCCCCGCTGCCCTCCCCCCAACAGCAGGCTTGCGTGACAGTGCGATGACGCTGCACCGCCTGGTGCGAGGGGAGAGTCAATCATGCGCAAGACCAGTCTGGTCATCGCCGTAACGTTGCTGTTGAGTGCTTGCGGGGGCAGTGAGCCCACCGCGCAGAGCCAGGGCGATGCCTCGTTCGAGAGCAAGCTGCAGGGGCAGCTGCTCGATGCCAAACCCGGCAGCGTGATCGACATCCCCGCCGGCCATTACCACCTGCAGCGCGGCCTCAGCCTGCGCACCGATGGGGTGACCATCCGCGGCGCCGGCATGGACAAGACCGTGCTGTCGTTCAAGGGCCAGATCTCCGGCCCCGAAGGCCTGCTGGTGAACGCGAACGACTTCACCGTCGAAAACCTCGCCATCGAAGACACCAAGGGCGACGCACTGAAGATCAACCAGGGCCGCAACATCACCATCCACGGCGTGCGCATCGAGTGGACCGACGGCCCCAAGACCACTAACGGCGCCTACGGTCTGTATCCGGTGAAGACTCAGAACGTACTGGTGGAGGATTCGACCGTGATCGGCGCCTCCGACGCCGGCATCTACGTCGGCCAGTCCAACAACATCGTGGTGCGCCGCAATCATGCCGAGCGCAACGTTGCCGGCATCGAGATCGAAAATTCGGTGAACGCCGACGTCTATGAGAACACCGCGACGAAGAACACCGGCGGCATCCTGGTGTTCAACATGCCCAACCTCAGCCAGGCCGGTCACACCAGCCGCGTATTCAAGAACAAGGTGTTCGACAACAACACCGACAACTTCGCCGCCAAGGGCGCCGCCGTGGCCAGCGTGCCGGCAGGTGCGGGCGTGGTGGTGAACTCGAATGATCGGGTGGAGATCTTCGACAACGACATCGCCGACAACCAGACCGCGAACGTCATCATCTCCAGCTACTTCTCCACCAACTACTACAACAAGAGCGGCGTCGCGCCCGAGTACAACCCGTACCCCAAGGGCATCTTCATCTACGACAACCGTTTCAAGGGTGGCGGCGATTCGCCGGACGGCCTGAAGCTGAAAACATTGAAGAGCGCGGTGTACGGCATCAACGGCCACTTTCCCGACGTGTTGTGGGATGGCTATGTCGACGCGAAGACCCTGGTCGATGGGCTGCCACCTGCGAATGACCGGCTGTGTGTGCAGAACGGCGATATCGGCGTGCTCAATGCCGATGGCCCCCACGATTACAAGAGCCCCAGCACCGACACCAAACCCTATCAGTGCACGCTACCGAAACTGCCACCGGTAACGCTTAGCCCGGAGCCGAAAGTTTGAAACTTTACGGCCTGAACTATTTCGACTTCCCAACAGCAAGCGCACGATGAGAATGATGTTTTGCAAGCACGTGTTGTGGCTGGTCACGCTGTTGCTGTTGGCAGGCTGCCACCGCGAGATGTCTCCGGTGGCGTTTCACGCCGACGGACGGCCGCCGAAGTTGAGTGACTGGCATGTGGTGGAAGTGCGCGATGGCAAGCTGACGATCAATCAGGGCGTGGTCCCCTACGATCTCAATACACCGCTGTTCACCGATTACGCGCACAAGCTGCGCACGATCTGGATGCCGCAGGGCGTATCGGCAAAGTACGACCCGGTCGACACCTTCGATTTCCCGGTGGGTACCATCATCAGCAAGACGTTTTTCTACCCGGTTCCCAAGCTTGGCGCGCGCGATGCCAAGGCGGTGTCACGCACTTACGACACCTCGCGCGACTTCGCCGGACAAGGGCTGGACATGTCGCAGGTGCATCTGGTTGAGACGCGCATCCTGGTCCGGCGTGTAGACGGCTGGGCGGCCATACCCTATGTATGGAACGACGCGCAGACCGACGCCGAGCTGGCACGCACCGGCGCCGTGCTGCCACTGACCCTGGTTGCCGACAATGGTGACCGCGAGGCATTCAACTACGTGGTGCCCGACGAAAGCCAGTGCGTCAGCTGCCATGCGCAGGACTGGATCAGTCGCAAGATCCATCCGATCGGTCCCAAGGCGCGTCACCTCAATCGCGACTATCGCTATGCCGACGGCGAGCGCAATGAACTCGACGAGCTGATAAAGGTGGGCTATCTCACCGGTGCACCCGCGGCGGCGCAGGCGCCACGCAACGCGAACTGGGCCGATCCACAGGCCCCGCTCGATGCACGTGCGCGCGCCTATCTCGATATCAACTGCGGCCATTGCCACAACCCCAAAGGGGCGGCCAATACCACCGGACTCACGCTTGACGTCAGCGCCGCAGAGGACCGTCACATCGGCCTCTGCAAACCGCCGGTTGCTGCCGGCCGCGGCACTGGCGACCACTTCTTCGACATCGTTCCCGGCAAGCCGGACGACTCAATCCTGCCTTACCGCATGGCGTCGAGCGATCCGGGCGTGATGATGCCGGAAATCGGCCGTAGCACCGTGCATCAAGAGGGCGTGGCATTGATCAGGGCGTGGATCGCGGCGCAGCAGGGAAACTGCGTCGCGATCCACTGAAGGCAGCAACGAAAACCGAGGCGGCGATGCAGCCGTCCGCACCGACGCAAGGGGATCACGGGGATGAACATGCTTCAACGACCACTAGCCGCCTGCCTGCGGCCGTTGCTCATCGGCACGACAACAGGCGTGCTCCTGTGCAGTCCGCTGCCGGCATTTGGCGCCGATCCCTTGCCGCAGGACGCGCCTGCGTCCAGTAGCACGACTCAAGCGACCGCTCCGTTACCGGCAGCCAAGCCCGACCCGGACAAAGCCAAACAGCTAGGCAACATCACGGTCACTGCGCAAAGTCGTACGCAGGAAATGGAGCAGGTTCCGATTCCGCTGCAGATCATCACCGCCAAGCAGATCGACACGCTGGCCGCCACCGATCTCAGCAAGATGTCGGCATTCGTTCCGGGCCTCGTTGTAGACGGCAGCCAGCCGACCCAACCCAATTATCAATTGCGCGGCATCAGCACCAGCGACTTCGGCATCGGTACCGAGCCCGCGATCGGCGTGTATGTCGATGGCGTCTACGCCGCGAGATCCGGTGGTGCGCTGCTCGCGTTCAACGACATCCAGCGGATCGAAGTATTGAAGGGTCCGCAAGGCACGTTGTTCGGCCGCAATGCGGCTGGCGGCGCGATTTCGATCGTCACCAACGAACCGAGCGACAAGTTCGAGGGCAAGGTAGTAGCGCGCATCGGCAACGACGGCGAGCACTACGAAAATGCGTTGCTGAACATACCGATTGATAAAGACATGGCCCTGCGCGTCAGCGTGCTGGACAACCAGAGCGACGGCTGGGTCAAGGACCAGGCGAACGGTCAGCACTATGGCAAGAACGACGACTGGGGCAGCCGCGTGGTGTACCGCTGGAACATCACACCGGATACGCGCGTGTTGCTGTCATGGGATCACGAGCGACTCGACCAGCCGCCACGGCCGGCGTTCGGACTGGTCGCGCTGTCGAACGACACCAACCAGCGTCCACCGTTTCCGCCCGATCCGTCCACCTACATCAATCCGCTGAATTCACCGCTCTACAATGATGCGATCAATGCGTCCGAGAACCGTCAGTTCGACGGCTCGACATTGACCATCGATCACTCCTTTGCGTGGGGAAGCTTCACCTCGACCACGGCCTGGCGACACTTCAATACCTTCAATGACGAAGACAACGACGGCACAAATCACGTCGTGACGTATCTGGATACCGCCAATATCGAGCACAACAACAGCTGGTATCAAGAATTCAAACTTTCCGGCAATTCCGATCTTCTCGACTGGGTTTCCGGCGTCAGCTTCTACAGCGAACAAGCGCGTCAGATCAGCCAGACGAATACCAACACCGACAGCCTCGACACGCTGGCGCAGAACCTGGACGGCGTAGGTTTGCCGCTGACCGAAATCAGCCAGGGGCTGCAGGCCCTGGGCCTGCCGTTCAATCTGCTCGGTGATCCGTGGCGCGAACAGATCACCAACGATGGCAACACCAAGTCATACGCTGCTTTCGGCGATCTGATCTGGCATCTCAGCGACAAACTGGACCTGACCACCGGCCTGCGCTACACGCTCGATCAAAAGCAGTTCTCCTGGTACAACGCACCGCGCCAGGCCGACGCATTCGACCAGACCGTCGAGGCGCTGCAGACCAATCAGGTTTTTGGCGTACCCATCTACGATCTGCTGCCGCCCGAGGCGCAGCAGGCGTTGGGCGTGTTCGGCAGCAACATCATCTTCCCGAACGCTGTCGGCATACCCGTGCAGACCAGCAACAGCTGGCATGACTTCAGCCCGCGCGTGGTTCTCGATTACAAATTCACGCCCAACGTCATGGCGTACGCTTCGGTCACCAAGGGCTACAAGGCCGGCGGCTACAACAGCCTGCAGGTCGACTCGTTGTACGCGCCGGAGAAGGTCTGGAACTACGAAGCGGGCATCAAGACCGTGGTGCCGCAATACAACCTGCTGTTCAACGCGTCGATCTACCACTACCTCTACTACAACCTGCAATCGTCCGTGTTGGATCCGAACACGAGCGGCTCGGGCATCCCGTTCTACATCGTCAGCACCAGCAATCAGGAAGCGACCGGTGTGGAACTGGAAGCACAATGGCAACCAACGGATGGATTGCGACTGAATTTCACCGGCGCCTATATCGACGACACTTACGCCAAAGGCACGTCGACCTCCGGCGTCAACCTGGCCGGCCAGCCGACTGGTACGCCGTATTTTTCGGGAACCACCGGCCTGGCCTACACCTGGCACGATGTCTACAACGGCGATCTGGAGTTCGATCTGCAGTATGCCTACACCGGCCGTACCCGCTGCAATTCGGATTCACAGGTGCAAGGTACATGCCTGGTTACGCCATACTTCACGATCGGTGGATCGACCCAGCGCACCGATGGCCGACTTGATTGGCATACGCCCAGCAACAGTTGGGGCGTAGGCTTGTTCGGCAACAACATCTTCAATAAAAGGTATGTTGTCAGCGAGGGCAATGACAGCACGAATGTCTTCGGCACCCCCTACGCCACGATCACGCCGCCACGCGTGTGGGGCGTGGAATTCCGCGCCAAATTCTGAGTAGCCATGAACGCACCCCGCACCGATCTGACCGCAAACCTGCAACTGATGCGCGCCGCGCAGTCGCGCGACCCACTGCCGACATGGGACGCACGCGCCGCCCGTCTGCGTGTTCTGGAAGCACTACTGCAGGGCCACCGCAGCGCGATCGCCACGGCGATCAATGCCGACTTCGGCTGCCGGCCGAAAGAAGAAACCGACCTGCTGGAATTCTTCCCCAGCCTGTCCGGCATCCGCCATGCACTGCGCCATGGTCGTCGCTGGATGCGCCCACGCCGCTCGCTGGCGGGTCTCGCGTTCCTGCCCGCGCGCAATGTGTTGATCCCGCAGCCGCTGGGCGTCATCGGCATCATCGTGCCGTGGAACTATCCGCTGTATCTGGCGATCGGGCCGCTGGTCGACGCCCTGGTCGCCGGCAATCGCGCGATGATCAAGATGAGCGAATACACGCCGCGCTTTTCGGCGCTTTTCGCCGACCTCGTGTCGAAGTATTTCAAGGCCGATGAAGTGCTGGTGGTCAACGGCGACGCCGAGGTCGCACAGGCGTTTTCGGGACTGCCGTTCGACCACCTGCTGTTCACCGGCTCTACCGCGGTCGGCCATCACGTGATGCGCGCAGCATCCGCGAACCTGACACCGGTAACGCTCGAGCTCGGTGGCAAATCGCCGGCGATCATCGGCCCCGGTGCGCGCTTCGAAAATGCGGTCGAGCGCATCTTGTTCGGCAAGCTGGTCAACGCCGGACAGACGTGCATCGCGCCGGACTATGTGCTGCTGCCGAGAGCCCGCGTGCCGGATTTCATCGACGCAGCCCAACGCGTGGCAGCGACGATGTATCCGCAACTTGGGCACAGCACGCAGTACGCCAGCATCGCTTCTGATCGCCAGTACCAGCGCATCGTTGCTTTGCGCGACCGTGCATTGGGCGCCGGCGCACGCGTGCATCCGCTGAGCGAGGCGACGGAAGATCCGCTGCGCCGACTGCTGCCGCCGCAACTGCTGAGTGACGTCAACGACGGTATGGACGTGATGCGGGAGGAGATCTTCGGCCCGCTGCTGCCGCTGGTTCCGTATGACTCCATCGACGATGCCATCGCCTATGTTGCGGCCCATCCGCATCCGCTAGCGCTGTATCTGTTCGAGCAGGATCAGGCGCTGATCGACAGCGTGCTGGCACGCACCGTGGCCGGTGGCGTCAGCGTCAACGACACGCTGTACCACATCGCGCAGCATGGCCTGCCGTTCGGCGGCGTGGGCGCGTCGGGCATGGGCGGTTACCACGGCGAGGCGGGGTTCCGGACGTTCTCGCATCTGAAGCCGGTGTTCCGACAGGCCCGCTTCAATGGCGCCGGCTTGCTCAATCCGCCTTACGGCGTGCGCTTCCGACGTATGCTGGACCTCCTGCTCAAGCGTGGATAAGCGGGCGCAGGCGGTAGCGACACAGGAGACCGGTACAGGCAAAAAAATCCCCGCTCACGCGGGGATTTTTATTTCACATCGCTGAAAAAACTGCGATCAGAACTTGTACTGCGCCGACAGGCTCAGCACGTTGCCGTAGTCTTCGGAGTAACCCGTCAGCGTATCGACGGTGGCGCTCTGCGCAGCGTTGATCGATGCGTCGTTGACGAACACATGCTCGTACGATGCATTCAGCTGGAAGTGCTCGCTGGCCTTGTAGCCAATGCCGATCGAGGCCAGCTTGCGCGATTCGTCAGGCACGCGCGGCTCGCGGTACTGGGCGGTGGTCGGGGTCTGGTCGTACGCCACGCCGGCGCGCAAGGTGAACTGGTCGGTGAGGTAGTACTCGCCACCGAAGGAGACATACCAGCTGTTATGCCAGTTGAACTGCTGCACGGTAGTCGGCTGCGCCGGATTGGAGTAGTTCACCGTCAGATTCTTGAACACATCCCACTCGGTCCAGTCCGCATCCGCACCGAAACCGAACTTCTCTTCCTGGTGCCAGTAGCTGAAGCCGACAGTCGCCGGGTTGGTGAAAACGGCGGTGCCGTTGGTATGCGTGAACGGCAAGCCGCCGCCAAGCAGGGGTGCTACAGCCGGATTGGAGAGCAGCGCGACAACGTTGTCCGGCACCGTGAAATTCGCCGTGCCGTCGAGGCGGTGCGAAATCTTGGAGCGATAGTCAACGGCCAGCTTGTCCTGCGAGGTCATCTTCCACTCGGCAGCAAGCTGATAGCCCCAGGCCCAGTCGTTACCCGTGAGCTTGCCATAACCATCCGAACCCGGCGGCACCACCGCGCCGACCTGCGCGCCCAGTGCCTGCGCCATGGCCGGGGTGATCTCGCCTGCCGCAGCAGCCTGCTGGATCAGACCAAGGCCGACCGTGTTGTAGTTGATCGCATTGGACAGCGTGGCGCTGGTCTTCTCCGCGATCGCGCTGACACCGAGGCTGAAGTTGCTGCTGACGTCGAAGGACGCGGACAGCGTGGTATCCAGCGACTGGAACTTGGACTCGATCGCGTTGTAGCGGCCGACCCAGTTCTGGTCATAATCGGTCTTGAAGCCAAACGGCACGTCGAAAGCGGCACCCACGTGGATGCCATCGGCGACCTTGGTGGCGAAATACAGAGCCGGTACCGGCAATGTGGTACCGGCATCGCCGCCGTTGCCGCCGCTGATCGGGCGACCCAGCGCGTCGGTCGCCGTACCGTGGAACTTGGTACCGAAATTGATCGCCGTGATGTCGGCTTGCAGGTAGGTGCCGTCAAGGTCGCTCATTGCGGCGGGGTTGTTGGCCACTACCGAGACATCACCACCGGCGGTAGCGGAGCCGGCATAAGCGCGACCCATGGCCGAGGCGCTGTTGGCCAGCAGCTGGAAAGCACTGGCGCTGGCGACGCCTGGCGCAACCAGGGCACCAACAATGGCCACGCTCAACGCGGCGAGCGCGAGCGGGCGGGTAGCGCCCGTAAGGGAACGGAAAGACATGTGCATCGATTGCTCCTGCTTATTCGTGATTCGGATCGGGGAGTTAGCGGGGGCGACGACTGTTATAATTCATACGCGCGTTTGAAGCCCCTGCGCCGCACTTTGCCCGCTCAGACAAGGTGTTGCAAGTGCATTTGCAGCAATTTAACGAGGCATGTGGCAGAGCCTGGCCACGCCTTGGCACGGCCGGTTCGGCGGGCCGAGGTACCGAATGAGCGGGCTTCCGGCATCCCGGATGACGGGTGGCACTGTACCCTCACTGATACTCCGGGCATCCGCCCCATCAACCCAGCCAGCCTCAACAGGTAGTGCCATGCAATGTTTTGTCTACGCCAGCTCGCGCAAAGCCGACAGCTATCTGTGGCTGGCCCGGCGCGATGACTTTGACGTGCTGTCCGAGTCGCTGGTGTTGCTGCTTGGCGAATTGCGCTTCGTGCTGGAAGTCCAACTGGATGATCAACGCAAGCTGCCGAACGAGAACACCGAACAAGTGCTCGAGCACCTGCGCACCCAGGGCTGGCACCTGCAGTTGCCACCCAAAGAGACGCTGGCCACAGCCAATCATCCTGCTTACAAGCATTCCACCAGGGATGATCGCGACGAGTGAATCACGCGCATCGCCACTCAGCACAAACCGGTGGTGTTAACACTTGGTTACCGTCTGCAAGTCCAACGATTTCTATACTGCCGCCATGACCCAGCCCAAATCGCGCCGCCGTCCTCCCCTCCTGCAAGCTCTCGCCTGGTTCATTCCAGGATGGGTCGCGATCGCCGCCGCCGGCCTGGCCACCCATCTGCTGACGCTGATCCCGTTATTGCTGGCCAATACGCTGACCATGGCGGCGATCTGCCACGCGATCGGTTTCGACCCCGAGCCGCGCTTTGGTCGCACCGTGCTGCGTCGTGGTGCGGCACATCTGGTGATGTTCACCGGCTATACGGTGCTGGTGTTTCTGCTGGTCGCATGGCCGATGTTGCAACTGAGTCAGACACCCAGCCTCAGCGTGGTGCTGGAGTTGACCGCCGCTTTGGTACTTGCGCTGGCGGCCTTGTGGCGGCTGTGGCCCGCGTTTGGGCTGGTCTTCGTGTGGGACGACGCCTATCCGACGCAACGGCATGGCTCCTGGATCTTCACCGCCACCCTGCGCAGCATCGCGTTCGGCCGGCACCTGTCGCGCGAAGAGCGTTTCTTCAGCCACTTTCTGCCGGCCGCACTGGCACTGCTGGTGCTGGCGTTCGGCGCGATCGCGCTGAGCGGCCTGTATGGCGTGCTGCCCTCCGAATTGCGCATCACGGCATTGGCGCTCTACGGGGTCGTGCTCTTGCCGCTCGGTTGCCTGATCGTTGCCAACCGCACGCTGCGCGCGTTGCTGTGTGGGCGACATGGCAAGCACACAAAATCCACCATCGCTGCATCCACGGGTGGCAACCCAGGCGCCTCCACAACGAGCAGATCCGCAACGACAGCGCCGGCATCGCTCGTCACGGCGCCGCTGAACGAGCAGGAGCGCACTGCCGGTACACCGCAGCAGGCGGAAGCGCTACTGGCCGCCACCCGCCATGGCGACATCGAACGCGCGCTGGCACTGGTTGCAGCCGGTGCCGATCCCAACACGGCGCCAACTCCCCAGGACCGTGATCAACGCCCGGTCCTGATGCTGGCTGCGCTGTTGCCCGATACCCACCTGCTGCGTGCACTGATCGCCAAGGGTGCTGACGTGAACCGGGCCAGCGGCGGCATCACGCCGCTGCTAGCCGCCACTCGCGATAGCTGGCATGGCCGTGCCGAGGCGGTACTCACGCTGCTCACCAACGGCGCCAGCCCGCTGGTCGCCGATGCCGAGGGCAATAC
>JBAPPP010000354.1:0-3858 GCA_049280175.1 Rhodanobacter sp. | reverse complement strand
GGCCTGCGCACTGCTGCATCAGCCGGCCCTGCTGGTGCTGGACGAACCGGCCAACGCGCTCGATCCGGTGCAAGTGGCCGCGTTGCGCACGCTGATCCGCGAGCAGGCCGCCAGTGGCACCGCGGTGATCCTCTCCACGCACCTGCTCATCGAGGTGACTGCCGTGTGCGATCGCGTCGCGATCCTGCATGAGGGCAGCCTGCGGCATGAAGGACCGGTGCACAGCGACGACCATGCGACGCTGGAACGAACCTTTTTCGAGATCGCCATGCACGGCAACACCAGTCCGGCGCGCGCCGCATGAGTCACGCTTTGATGAATACCGTCGCCGTAAGCCGCCTCGAGTGGCGCCGTCTGCTGGTGCGACCGCTGGCCTGGGTGCTGGCAGCGCTGACCCTGGCTTGGTTGGCATGGAACTTCACCCTGCTGCTGGGCGCTTTCCTGGCCGGACAGATTCAGCGCGCCGCGCTGCCGGACGGACCCGGTTTTACTGACCTGGTCGGGGTGCCCATGCTCGGTCAACTCGCCCAACTGGCGTTTCTGGTGGTGCCCTTGCTGACCATGTCGGTGATCGCCGGTGAACGCCGCGACGGCACGCTGCCGATGCTGTTTGCCGCCGGCGTACCTGCCCTGTCGATCGTACTGGGCAAGTATCTGGCCGTGCTGGGTTGGCTGCTGCTATGGCTTGCATTGACCCTTGCCATGCCCTTGGCACTGGCACACGCCACCAGCTTCGACTGGGGCAAACTGGGTGCCGCCACGCTGGGGCTGGCACTGATGCTGGCCGCACTCGCCGCCGTGGGCGTCGCGTGTTCGACGTTCGCATCACACCCGGCAATCGCCGGTGCGGTTGCCCTGGTCATCGCGCTCGCACTATGGAGCGTCAACCTCGGTGCGCAGATGGCCGGCGTCAACGGCGGCGCGATCAACTGGCTGGCCATGAGCACGCACCTGCAGCCGCTGTTGCGGGGACTGGTGTCGACCGCCGACGTGTCGTGGTTTGTATTGCTGATCGTGCTCGCACTGGCGCTGGCCACGCGCCGACTGACCGCCGACAAGGAGCGTGGCTGATGCACAACGTGTTTAGACGTCTGGACGGCTGGCTGTTTGCGCTGCTGCTGCTGGTTGCTGTGGGTGCACTGGGCTACCTGAGTACCCGCTACGCCCATGAGGCCGACTGGACCGCCAATGGGCGCGTCAGCCTGTCAGCGGAAAGCCGCGCGGTGCTGGCCCGGCTGACCGGCCCGGTGGAGATCGTCAGCTATGCGAATCCGCAAGGCGATCTGCGCCAGGACGTGGCCGGTTTCCTGCAGCGCTATCAGCAGGTCAAGCCGGATCTGACCTTGCGCTTTGTCGATCCGCAGCTGGATCCAGCCAAGATGCGTGCGCTGGGCATCACCGTCGATGGCGCGCTGATCCTGCACTATCACGGCCATGAGCAGCGGCTGGATGAACTGTCCGAACGCAGCCTCACCAACGCGCTGGAGCGGCTGGTACGCGGCAGCGACCGCATCGTGGCGTTCGTCAGCGGCGATGGCGAACGACGCGCTGATAGCCAGGCGAACGCCGACCTCGGCACATTCACGACACAACTCGAGAGCCGCGGCGTTCGCGTGGTGCCGCTGAACTTCGCACAGGTCACGACCGTGCCGCAGCATACCGATCTGGTGGTGCTGGCCAGCCCGTCGCTGGCGTTGCCGCCGGGCGCCGTGCAGGCACTGCTCGCCTATGTGCAGAACGGCGGCAACCTGCTGTGGCTGACCGAACCGGCCAAGGATGATCTCGGCCTCAAGCCGCTGGCCACCGCGCTCGGCGTACACGTGCTGCCGGGCGTTCTGGTCGATGGCTCCGGCGCGGCGCTGGGATTGCACGACCCGCGCATGATTACGCTGGGCGCCTACCCGCTGCACTCGATCACCCGCGATTTCACGCTGACCACGCTGTTCCCGCAGGTGTCCGCGCTGGCGCTGGTATCGCAGGGCGACTGGGCAGTGCACTCGTTCCTGCGCTCCAGTGCGCAGAGCTGGACTGAATTCCATCCGATCGACAATTCAAAACCTTCGGATATCCGGTTCGATGCCAACGCTGGCGAGCTGAAGGGGCCGCTGGATTTCGGCTTCGCGCTGAGCCGGCTGTCGCCCAGCCCGGACAAGAGCGAGCAGCGTGCGGTGGTGATTGGCGATGGCGATTTCCTCTCCAATACTTTCCTCGGCAATGGCGGCAATCGCGCGCTGGGCGAACGCGTGTTCGACTGGCTGCTCGGTGATGACAAACTGGTTGACCTGCCGCCGCGCGGCGCGCCGGATCGACTGCTGCAAATTTCGCAGAACGACCTGGACATGGTCAGCATCGGCTTCGTCCTGGTGCTGCCGCTGTTGCTGCTGCTCATCGGCGGACTGGTCGTGTGGCGCCGGCGCCGGCGCTGAACGATGAAACGCGCCACTCGCCAGCGTCTCGTGTTGTTGCTCACTGTTGTGGCCTTGCTGGCGTGGGCCGGCTGGCAGCTGCAACGCGACGCGCAGGACGCTCCCGGCGCCCTGCTGGCCCTTGATCCCGCCAGCATCAGCCACATATCGCTGAGCTTCGGCGGAGCACCGACCACGCATTACGAAAAGCGTGGCGATCACTGGTGGCAAACCGATGGCACGCCCGTGCGCGTCGACGATGCCCGTCTCGCGGATCTGACCGACATTGCGGGCGCCAGCGTGCTCCGCTGGCGGCCGAGCAGCGATTTCCAGCCGGCGAAAATCGGCCTGGCGACACCGCTGGCGATCCTCGTACTGGATGGCCAGACGCTGGAGTTTGGCGAGACCTCCGTCACCGGACCGCAGCGCTATGTACGCGTCGGCCCAAGAGTGGCGCTGGTCTCGGTGCGTTACATGCCGCGACCGCCGGCGACAAAGGTCACCGAGCTGCACTGATCGCCGAAGCCACCTGCGCGATCAGGGCACTCTCAGAGGATTACTTGTGCCTGAATTGCCCGAAGTCGAAACCACCCGCCGCGGCATCGCGCCGTACCTGATTGGGCGGCGGGTACTCGGCGTCACGCTGCGCCGACCCGACCTGCGCTGGCCGATACCGGCGGCGATCAGCGAGCTGCTGCCGGGACAGCGGATCGACGCCGTGGAGCGGCGTGCGAAGTATCTGCTACTGCACACGGAGGCCGGCAGCGCGCTGCTGCATCTGGGCATGTCCGGTGCGCTGCGCGTACTGCCGCCTGATGCGCCGATCGGCAAGCACGATCATGTCGATATCACGCTGGAACGTACTGCCACGCAAGCCGACCGCATCCTTCGCTTTACCGATCCGCGCCGCTTTGGCTGTCTGCTGTGGCAGGCACCCGGCGAAGTCCATCCGCTGCTGGCCAACCTCGGCCCGGAGCCGCTGACCGACGCGTTCGACGGCGACTTGCTGTGGCATCTCTCGCGCAGCCGCACGGCCGCGGTGAAACTTTTCCTGATGGATAACGCCGTGGTAGTCGGCGTGGGCAACATCTACGCCAGCGAAGCGCTGTTCGCCGCCGGCATCGACCCCCGCCGCGCTGCCGGCAACGTTTCGCGCGCCCGCTACGCGCGACTTGCTGCGGAAGTGAAGCGTATCCTCGCCTGGGCGATCGAACGCGGCGGCACGACGCTGCGCGACTTCATCAACCCCGATGGCGCGCCCGGCTATTTCTTCCGCGAACTCAACGTCTACGGCCGCGCTGGAGAACCGTGCCGCGTATGCGGCACGGCGATCCGGCAAGTCATGCTGGGGCAACGATCGACATTCTGGTGCCCGCACTGTCAGCGCTGAGAGGCGCGACGGCCTGTAGGTTGGGGTGAGCGTAGCGATGCCCAACATCGATCACCCCAAGCT
>JBAPPP010000353.1:0-8027 GCA_049280175.1 Rhodanobacter sp. | reverse complement strand
GATATGGGCGGTTTGGCACGTCCCGCTGTTTTTTCTGCCCGGTGTGAGCCAGCACGGCGGCAACTTTCCGGTGTTTGCGGTCGGCGTGATCGCCAACGCGCTGATGCTGGGTTGGCTTTACAGCCGTACCGACAGCACCCTGTTGTGCATTGTCTTCCATGCGTCCTCGAATGCGATCACCGCGCTCGGATTCGCGATACCGCGTGAGAGCGGCTGGTGGGTGCTGCTCGTTCCGTGCCTCAACGTCCTGGTCGGCACTTTTTTGCTGTTCGCGCTGCCTGTGCGACCCAGTGCCCGCGCCGCTGCGAACTGGAGCTGAAACCGTGGCGCACCTGCGGGTAGTGCTGTGCCCGCAAGCTTGGGCGGCGACGCGGTCGGTATCAGAACCGTGCTATCTGGCACGGGATGATGAAGCCCATGGCAGGCACAATCGAGCCTCAATACCTAGGAGGGTGAGCCTGATGAAAACGTTGCCATTGCTGATCTGTACGAGCCTGCTGGGCTCGGTGACTCTCGCTGCGTCCGTGCAGGCGGCGCCAGCCGCGCAGACGGCCGCTTCCCACACCGATGTCGCGGCCCGGGTGCAGGCGCTCAACGCGTTGCTGGCGGAGCAGTGGCAGCACACATTGCAGAACCAGCCGGAGTTCGCCACGACGCTCGGCGATCTGCGTTACAACGATCGCTGGAGCGACCTCTCGCTGGCGCATGCGGCGGCCGAGCACAAGGTCAACCAGGATTTCCTGAAGCGTTTCCAGGCGATCGACACCAGCGGCTTCTCCGACACGGACAAGTTGAACCAGCAACTGATGGTGCGCCAGCTAACCGATGGTCTGCGCGCCGACGACCTCAAGCTGAATGAGATGCCGCTCGATCAGATGGGCGGCGTGCATATCGCGCTGGCCGGCTTCGTCAGCTCGATTCCGTTCGACAACACCAAGGAATACGACGACTACCTCACGCGCCTGCGCGCCGTGCCGAAAGCGTTCGATCAGGTCATCGACGTGGCAAAGCAGGGCATGCACGACAAGATGATGCCGCCGAAATACCTGCTGGAGGAAGTCGTCACGCAGATCGACAATATCGACAAGTCCGCTGGCATGGACAGCGCGTTTGCCGAGCCGTTGAAGCATTTTCCGGCGTCGGTGTCGGCTGCCGATCAGAAGCGTCTGCATGATGCGATCCTCGCTGCGATCGACAACGACGTGCGTCCGGCCTATCGCAAGCTCGGTGAGTTCGTGGCGAAAGATTACGCGCCGAACGGGCGCGCCGAGCCGGGTGTGTGGAACCTGCCGAACGGCGAAGCGATCTACCGCTTCGACATCGAGCAGATGACCACCACCCACAAGTCGGCGGATGAGATCCACGCCCTGGGTCTGGCCGAGGTCACGCGGATCGAGGGCGAGATGACGCAGATCGCCAAGTCGCAGGGCTTTGCCGATCTGGCCAGTTTCCGCGCCTCGCTGAAAAGCAATCCGAAGACGCACGCCACGTCGCGCGATGACATTCTCAATCGCTATCGCGGCTATCTCGCGCAGATGCAGCCGGAGTTGCCGAAGCTGTTTGGCCTGCTGCCGAAAACCAAGGTCGTCGTGATGCCGGTCGAGGCATTCCGCGAGAAGGAAGCACCCGCCGCTGAATACCACCAGGGCACGCCGGACGGCTCGCGGCCAGGGCAGATTTTCGTCAACACCGGGGACTTCGCCAATCGCAGCGTGCTGACGATCGAATCGACTTCGTATCACGAGGGTATTCCGGGCCACCATCTACAGATCTCGATCGCGCAGACGCTGCCGAAGCTGCCGCCGTTCCGTCAGCAGGGCGGCTACACCGCCTATATTGAGGGCTGGGCGTTGTATTCCGAGCAGTTGGGCAAGGACATCGGCTTCTACAAGGATCCGCTGTCCGACTACGGCCGGCTCTCCGACGAGCTGCTGCGCGCGGACCGTCTCGTGCTCGATACCGGCGTGCACAGCAAGCACTGGACGCGCCAGCAGATGGTGGATTTCTTCCACGCCCATTCGAGCGAAGATGAGCCGGATGTGCAGGCCGAGACGGATCGCTACATCACCTGGCCCGCCCAGGCGCTGGCTTACAAGACCGGCGAACTGAAGATTCTCGAATTGCGTGCACGCGCCAAGAAGGAATTGGGCGACCAGTTCGACATCCGCGCGTTTCACGACGAGATCCTCAACGGCGGCGCGTTGCCGCTGGACGTGCTGGAGAGCCGCGTCAATGACTGGATCGCCGCAGTGAAGGCCGGCAAGGCGCCGGCGCATCCGATGGCGAATTGATGATTGCGCGCTGGGCGGGCACAGCTCGGTCAGCGCGTTCACCAGGAGATACGACATGCGAAGCCTTGCTGTCCTTGGCACGCTACTGTTGGCCACCGTGCTGACGCAGCCGGTGAAGGCCGGTGACTCATACAAATATCAGTGGAACAGCGACGACAGCCTCAGTTGGCGTGTCCCCGGTCATGCGCTCAAGCTGCATTCGGACAACGCGACAGGGATCACGGTCATCAACGCTGAGCCCGGATCGGTGTGGGGATTGCAGCAGGGGGACGTGATCGTCGCGATCGACGATCACCCCGTGCGGCACGTCAACGAACTACTTGCCCAATTACGCGTGAGCCAGCCCGCGGCGGTGAAACTGCACTTGCGTCGCGGGGGCACATCATCGGTGCTGACGGTCGCTGGCGCCGACTACGCGAGCATCGTGGAAGCTGAACCGCCCAAGCCACCGGCTCCGACTATGCCGCCTATGCCGCCTATGCCACCCTCCGGCGGATAGGGGTTTGGACCGTGATAGTTGCCCTCGACCGCCGACTGGCCCGATAGTCATGGCAACCATTTGGCAGGGAGCGGCATCAATGTCCGCATGTGTAGAAGAAAAATGCGAACTGTCCTGATCATCGACGACAACCCGGCTGTGGGCGAGGCGCTCTCGCTTGCGTTGTCGCTGCACGAAATTCGCCCGCTGGTCGCGTTGACGCCCGAGCAGGGGCTGGCGCTGCTGGAGACCGAGCAGGTCGACGTGGTGATCCAGGACATGAACTTCACCGCTGACACCACCTCGGGCGAAGAGGGCGTGGCGCTGTTCCGGGCGATCCGCGAGTACCACCCGGATCTGCCGCTCATCCTGCTCACCGCATGGACACATCTGGAGACCGCGGTCGAGCTGGTCAAGGCTGGGGCCGCCGATTACCTGGCCAAGCCGTGGGATGACAGCAAGCTGCTGGCCACGGTGGAAAACCTGCTGGAGCTGTCCGAGTCGACCCGAGAAGTGGCACGCAGTCGGCGCGAGCGCCGCCATCGACGTGAAGTGCTGCAGGGCAAATACGATCTGGATGGTCTGGTGTTCGCCTCCGAAGCGATGGCACGCACCCTGGAGCTGGCCTGCCAGATCGCCCGTTCGGATGTGCCAGTGCTGATCACCGGCCCCAACGGTACCGGCAAGGAGCGCATAGCCTCGATCGTGCATGCAAACTCGGCAGTGAAGCGCGGTGCGTTTATCGCGGTGAACTGCGGCGCGCTGCCGGGCGAGTTGATCGAGGCGGAGCTGTTCGGTGCCGATGCCGGCGCTTACACCGGCGCGAACAAGGCGCGCGAGGGCCGCTTCGAGCTGGCCGACGGCGGCACGCTGTTTCTGGACGAGATCGGCAACCTGCCGCTGCCCGGGCAGATGAAGTTGCTGCGGGTGCTGGAAACCGGCCAGTTCGAACGGCTCGGATCCGGCCGCACGCGGCAGGTCAAAGTGCGGGTGCTGAGTGCGACCAATGCCGATCTCAAGGCGATGATCCGCGCCGGCACGTTCCGCGAGGATCTGTATTACAGGCTCAACGTGATTGAAGTGAACCTGCCGTCGCTGGCCGAGCGCAGCGATGACATCCTGCCGCTGGCAGAATATTTCCTGGACGGCCGCGCCGAACTCGGTGATGCCGCGCGCGAAGCCATGCTGAATTACCCGTGGCCGGGCAACGTGCGCGAATTGAAGAACGCTATCGAACGCGCTGCGCTGCTGGTCAGTGGCGGTCCCATCACGCCCGAACTGCTCAACCTGCCCCTGCATGTTGCAACCGCTGCGCGTAACCTTGACGAGCCCAGCCGCGAGGCAGTGGAGACGGCGCTGCACAAGGCTGATGGGGTGGTCAGTCGCGCTGCGCAGAACCTGGGGCTGTCGCGGCAGGCGTTGTATCGGCGGATGGAGCGGTATGGATTGGCCGCGCCTGCCTGAGCGCTTGTCGATGGTCACACGTGCGGGTAGGGGAAACCATCAACAGGCTCCTTGGGGTAGGCTCTTGATCAACTTTTCAGGGATGCATGTGGCCATGCGACCGTGGGTGCCCCTCATCGTGATGCTCCTTGGCTGCGCCTCGAAAACCCCCTCGTTGCTCACCATTCCTGCGAAGGCAGAAGCGCTTTTCAACAGCAAAGCTGGTCAATCCAGTGCCCTTGCTCATCCAGAACGTGAAGCCGCTGGATCCCTGCCTTCGCAGGGATGACGAGCTGGGTGACAAGTCATTCGAGGTGCCCTTAAGTGATTACCCTCAAAGTCCGCCTGACCCTGCTGCTTGGCGTGGCGGCACTCGCCGGTGCATTGATCTATGCCGGCGTCACCCAGTGGCCGTTGCCGCAGTTGCTGGCCTGGTCGCGGAATGATCTTGGCCTGAAGCTTTCCGTCTTCAATCAATTGAGCGTGCTGGGCGGTTTGCTGGTGACCGTGCTGTTGCTGCTGCCATTGGCGTTCTGGCTGGCAGGCCAGGTGATGGCGCCGGTGAGCCGCCTGCTGCGTGCTTTGGAAGGTGCGGTGGCGAGTTATCGCGATGGCGATTTCAGCTTCTCGATCGCCATCAATCGACGCGACGAGTTGGGCGAGCTGATCCGCATGCACAACGCCCTGGGTCAGACCTTACGCGAGCAGCGCCAGCATCTGGTGCAGCGCGAACTGCTGCTGGATACGGTGGTGCAGAACACGCCCGTGGCGCTGGTACTGACGGACGCTGCCGGCCGTGTGGCGTACGCGAATATCGCCTCAAGACATTTGTTCAACGAGGGGCGCAGCCTGCACGGGCTAGACTTTTCCGAGCTGTTGGCCGAGGCGCCCGATGCATTGCGCCGTGCAGTGGAAAGCGGTGAGGACGCGCTGCTCAGCGTGGAGATGGACGGCAGCGATGAAACATTCCATCTGTCGCAGCGGGCGTTTCGTCTGCAGGGTCGGCCGCATCGGTTGCAATTGTTCAGACGCATGACGCGCGAGCTGTCGCGGCAGGAAGTAGCGACCTGGAAGCGGGTGATCCGGGTGATCAGCCACGAGCTCAACAACTCGCTGGCGCCGATCTCCTCGTTGGCGCACTCCGGCGCCGAGCTGGCGCGGCGTGGCGACACCGCGCGCCTGCCAGGCGTGTTTGCCACCATCGGCGAGCGCGCTCGACATCTGCATGGATTCATCGCTGGCTACGCCAGTTTCGCCAAGCTGCCGGCACCGCAGCTGGTGACGGTGGAGTGGGCGCCTTTCCTGGAAGGACTAGCACTGCACTGTCGCTATCGACTGGCAACGCCGGTGCCGGCTCAGCCCGGCTGGTTCGATGCAGCGCAGATCGAGCAGGTGCTGATCAACCTGATCAAGAACGCGCATGAATCGGGCGGCGCGGAGGATGGGGTCACCCTGTCCATCCTGGAAACCGGTCGCGATTTGCGCATCGAGGTGGCCGACCGTGGCCCGGGTATGACCGAGACCGTGCTGGCCCAGGCGCTGCTGCCGTTCTATTCGACCAAGCGCTCCGGCACCGGGCTCGGCCTGGCACTGACTCGCGAAATTGCCGAGGCTCACGGCGGTCGGGTGCTGCTGGCCAATCGCGAAGATGGCGGCCTGCGGGTGAGCTTGCTGTTGCCACAGACCGTGACACATTGACGGACCCTGCAGGAGCGCACCCTGTGTGCGAGCTCTCCCACGAGAGGCTTTCGCGCACAGGGGGCTGTCCTACAGGACTACGCGATTTCGAGGGCATCGCTGTCAGTGAAATTTAGAGCAGGCTCTGACTCGCAAGCTTCCTTATACTCAGGGCTTCATCAGGATATGAGGTCAGATCAATGGAAATGGGGCAGCTTCTTGCGTTGGTCATCGTGTTGGTCGTTGTCATTGGTGTGGCCAAGCTGGTGCGTATCGTGCCGCAGGGTTTCGAGTGGACGGTGGAAACGTTCGGCAGATACACCCGCACACTCACCCCGGGTCTACATCTGCTGATTCCGATCTATCAAACCGTGGGTCGCAAGATCAACATGATGGAGCAGGTGCTGGACGTACCGTCGCAGGACGTCATCACCAAGGACAACGCGGTGGTGCGCGTCGATGGCGTCGTGTTCTACCAAGTGCTGGATGCGTCCAAGGCCGCCTATGAGGTGTCCAACCTGGAGCAGGCCTCGCTCGCGTTGATCATGACGAATATCCGCACCGTGCTTGGCTCGATGGATCTGGATGAATCGCTGAGTCAACGCGACGGCATCAACGCGAAGCTGTTGCGCGTGGTCGACGAGGCGACCCATCCGTGGGGCGTCAAGGTCAACCGCATCGAGATCAAGGACATCGCGCCGCCGCGCGACCTGATCGACGCGATGGCACGGCAGATGAAGGCCGAGCGCGAAAAGCGCGCGAACATCCTGGACGCCGAAGGCTTCCGCCAGGCAGCGATCCTCAAGGCCGAAGGTGAAAAGCAGTCGGTGATCCTGGCCGCGGAGGGTGAGAAGGAAGCGGCATTCCGCGCCGCCGAAGCGCGTGAACGTTCGGCCGAAGCCGAGGCCAAGGCGACCACGATGGTGTCCACCGCGATCGCCAACGGCAACGTCAATGCGCTGAACTACTTTGTCGCGAACAACTACGTCGAAGCGCTGAAGGAGATGGCGAAGTCGCCGAACCAGAAGATGCTGCTGCTGCCGATCGAAGCTACCGGCATTCTCGGCTCGCTGGCTGGTATCGCCGAATTGGCCAAGGAATCGCTTGGTCAGCAGCAGCGATCGACGGCCATCCAGCCGCCGCCGCGCTGAGGCCCGTATCATGTGGGAGCTTTCTACGCACTATCTGTGGTGGATCCTGGCGCTGCTGTTGATCGCCGGCGAAGTCCTGATGCCTGGCTATTTCATGTTGTGGATCGGCCTGGCGGCAGCGGCGATGGGCGTGGTGCTGTGGTTGGTGCCATCGCTAACGTTGCTGATGCAGGCCGTGTTGTTTGCCTTGCTGGCGTTCGCTGCCTGCGTACTCTACGCACGCTTGCTGCGGCCCAGGCTGGAGCGGCGCGCGCCGGGTAGCGAACAGCTAAACCGCCGTGGCGAGCAGATGATCGGCCAGCGCTACGTGCTGATCGAACCGATCGTCAATGGTCGCGGTAAAGCCCGCGTGGGCGATGGTCAGTGGCTGGTCAGCGGGCCTGATATGCCCTCGGGCAGCACGGTGGAAGTGGTGGCCGTGGATGGCACCACGTTGAAGGTGCGCGCCGCACCCTAAAACCTCCTCTGTACGAAAAGCATCACCTGACGTTATTCCCAAGGCCTCGCAAGGGGCCTTTTTTTCGCCTGTCCAAAACGAAGCTGGTGCTCCCGCGGGCAGGGCAGGTCGACGCGCTGCGTTGCGCAGAGAACGTCTTGATGGAACTTAAATTGAGAATTTTCCTACTTGAGATTCCGGTCTTTCGCACATGAGACTCAGGCCTACCTCATATGAGTTTTGCGACGCAACTCACAAAATCCCGGGGGTTGAGTCCTGCGTCTCGGCGATCGCAATCCGAGTCCAAGGAGCGCAGGTTTGTCGGCGACATGACCTTGTCGGCATGAGTCGAACAAACTCCTGCCGAATACGGAAGCTCTCGTGACTCTCACTATGGATAGAAGGTTCACCACATGAAAATCAACAAGCTCTTCCTTGGCATGATCGTGAGTACTGCCGTGCTTGTCTCGCAGTTTGCGTCGGCTGCTCCCACCACTGGAAACATCATTTTCAATGGCGCACTCACCGCCGATACCTGCGTTGTCACGAAC